>NZ_JAWLBP010000010.1:1482-44170 GCF_041687595.1 Guyparkeria sp.
AGGGCACGCGCTACGCGATGCTCTGATCTGATCTCCCGCCGCCTGCGCGGGGGTGCTTGTCTCGGCATGACAGGGCGGGCGACAATGCCCGTTTTGTGCCGCAGAGACTCCATGCCTGAAATACTTGCGCTGCCACAGTCCCTGGTCAACCAGATCGCCGCCGGGGAAGTCGTCGAGCGGCCGGCCAGCGTCATCAAGGAACTGGTGGAGAACGCGCTGGATGCCGGTGCTGACCGCATCGAGGTACAGGTGGTCGCCGGTGGCGTGAAGCAGCTTTCGGTCCGCGATAACGGCCATGGCATGCCCCCCGAGCAGATGCCGCTGGCCCTCGCGCCCCACGCCACCAGCAAGATCCGAAATCTTGACGACCTTGAGGCGGTGGCAAGCCTCGGCTTTCGCGGCGAGGCACTGGCCAGCATCCAGTCGATCTCTCGCCTGCGCCTGGTATCACGGACGGCCGATGCCGAGCACGGCTGGGAACTGGAGGCCGGTGTCGACGACGAGCCGCGCCCGACCCCGGCCCGGCCCGGCACCCTGGTGGACGTGCGCGACCTGTTCTTCAACGTGCCGGCCAGGCGCAAGTTCCTGCGGACCGAGCGCACGGAGTTCGGGCATATCGATCAGTTGCTCCGTCGACTGGCGCTGGCCAACCCGGCCGTGTCGTTCTCCCTGGTACACAACGGCCGCGGCGTACTGGACCTTCCTGCCGTCGAGGCGGCCGATCTCGAGCGGCGTATCGCCGCGACGCTCGGCCGGGCGTTTCTCGACCAGGCGCGGGATATCGATGCCGCGGCGTCCGGTCTTGCCCTGCGTGGGCTGGTGGCCAGCCCCCAGTACGCCCGCTCGTCGACCGACCAGCAGTTGTTCTTCGTCAACGGGCGCGTGGTGCGTGATCGGTTGATCGCCCACGCGGTGAGACGGGCCTATGCCGACGTGCTGCACCAGGCCCGGCATCCCGCTTACGTACTGTCGCTCTGGCTCGATCCGACGGCCGTGGACGTGAACGTGCACCCGACGAAGGCCGAGGTGCGCTTCCGCGATGCCCGCGGCGTGCACGACTTTCTCTTTCAGGCGGTGCACCGCGCGCTGGCCGCCCCGGGGGGTGGTCGCCACGCCGGTGCCGAGGGGGCGGAACCCTCTTTCCCGGTTGCCGATGACCACGTGCCGCCGCCAGTCCGGCCAGCGACCGGTCGCTCTTCCGGTGGATTCGGTGGATTCGGTGGGGCGGGGCGCTCGGGCGTTTACTCGGCGGGCGACTCCGGTCAGGCCTACTTGTCCCTGCTTGCCCAGGGACACCGCGGGGAATCATCGCCAGGAGGTGCCCCCGGAGTGCGGGAACCGGCGCCGATCGAGGGTGAGGTCCCGCCGCTGGGCTATGCCGTGGCCCATCTCGGTGGGGTGTACATCCTGGCGCAGAACCGCGAGGGTCTGGTCATTGTCGACGCTCATGCGGCGGCCGAGCGCGTGACCTACGAGCGTCTCAAGGAGAAGTACCGTGATCAGGGCCTCAGTGGCGCGCCCCTGTTGCTCCCGGTCGACCTGTCTGTCTCGCCGGGCGAGGCCGATGCCTTCGAGGAGTTCTGCGACGCGTTCGCGGCAACGGGTGTCGTGCTCGACCGGATCGGCCCGGAACGGGTGCGGGTGCGCGAGGTGCCGGTGATGCTGCGTGAGGCGGACATCGAGGCGCTGGTGCGCGAGATGCTCGCCGAACTGCGGCGCGTTCCGCTGGCGCCGGATGGCGCGCGATCCTCGGTGATCGACGATCGGGTCGACGAGATCCTGTCGACCATGGCCTGCCACGGCTCGGTGCGGGCGAACCGGCGGCTGGGTATCGAGGAGATGAACGCGCTGCTCCGTGACATGGAGCGCACCGAACGCAGCGATCAGTGCAACCACGGGCGGCCGACCTGGCGGGCGCTGTCCCTGCAGGAGTTGGACCGCTGGTTCATGCGGGGGCAGTGACGGTGGTCGCGGTCGACAGCCCCCGCCCGCCGATTGTCGCCATCGCCGGCCCCACCGCCTCGGGCAAGACGGCGATGGCCATGCGACTGGCCGACCGGATGGACGTGTCCATCATCTCCGTGGACTCGGTGATGATCTACCGGGGCATGGACATCGGCTCGGCCAAGCCGGCACCCGATCTCCTCGAGCGCTACCCGCATGCCTTGGTCGACATCTGCGACCCGGCGGAGGCGTACAGCGTCGAGCGCTTCTGCAACGATGCGATGACGGCCATCGCCTCGGCACGTGCCGCTGGTCGCCTGCCGTTGCTCGTCGGCGGCACGATGATGTACTTCCAGGCGCTGTTCCAGGGGCTGTCGCGCCTGCCGGCCAGCGACCCGGCCATCCGCGAGCGCCTGGCCGCCGAGGCGGCGGAAGCCGGCTGGCCGGCGTTGCACCGCCGCCTGGCCGAGGTCGACCCGGTGGCAGCCGAGCGCATTCATGCCACGGACCCGCAACGCATCGGCCGGGCGCTGGAGGTCTACCTGGGGACCGGCAGGAGTCTCACCGACTGGCAGCGGGAGAATCCGCCGCGCTCGCCGCTGGCGGGCGAGCGCTGTCTTCAGGTCGCACTGTGGCCCCAGAGCACCGCGCATACCCGCCGGGCGGTGGCTGAGCGTTTCGATGCCATGATCGAGGCCGGTCTGATTGACGAGGTGCGCCGCCTGTTCGAGCGCCCGGACCTGCATCCGGGGCTGCCGGCCCTGCGTGCGGTCGGCTATCGCCAGGTCTGGGGCTATCTGGCCGGGGAATACGGTTTTGACGAGATGCGAGACCGCGCGATCACCGCCACCCGGCAACTGGCGAAGCGACAGCGTACCTGGCTGCGATCCGCACCCGGCTGGCGGGCTCGGAATGCCGAGGCCACGGAAGCGACCGAATCGCTCATAATGAACTTTGTTGCCGGAAAGGAATCCTGAATGGGGTGGGTGATCCCACCGACAGGCGGCGTTCCGTGTGCCGTCGTTATCGAGGCACTACACTCCAACGTTGAATTGATTGCGTAAGGCCCCATAACCGTGGCTGAGGCATCGACCCAGCCGCAGTCAGGATGTGCCGACCGCTCCGCGCCGGATAATCAGCCGGGCAGGCGGAGCGTCGGCGTTCCTGGTGGCGACGTCACGCATTCGGGTGTTCCAGGCCGCCCGAGAACGGCCGCCGTGTCGATCGAATCGACCGGATAATCAACAAAAGAGGACGAACCATGGCCAAAAGCCAGTCATTGCAGGAACCTTTTCTGAACACGCTGCGTCGGGAGCACATTCCGGTGTCCATCTACCTGCGCAACGGCATCAAGCTGCAGGGCCAGATCGATTCGTTCGACAATTTCGTGGTGCTGCTCAAGAACAATGGCAGCCAGCTGGTCTACAAGCACGCTATCAGCACGATCGTGCCTACCCGACCGGTGAACATCGACATCGCGCCGAAAGGCAACGAGGATAACGACCAGTCCTGATGGAATTCTTCGAACGTCACGAGGGCGGCGAGCGAGCCGTTCTGCTGCACGTCGAGCGGCGGGCTGCCGATTCGAGTGAAGATCTGGCCGAGTTTCGCGAGTTGGTGCATTCGGCCGGAGCCGAGATCCTCGCCGAGAGCGTGGTCAATCGCCAGACCCCCGACCCGCGCCTGTTCATCGGCAAGGGCAAGGCCGAGGAACTGGCGGAACTGGTCGCCGCCCATGACGCGGAACTCGTCATCGTCAACGCCCAGCTCTCGCCTTCCCAGGAGCGCAACCTGGAGGCGCTGCTCAAGTGCCGGGTCCTGGACCGCACCGGGTTGATCCTCGACATCTTCGCCCAGCGGGCGCGGTCCCATGAAGGCAAGCTGCAGGTCGAGCTGGCGCAACTCTCACACCTTTCCACGCGGCTGGTCCGCGGCTGGACCCACCTGGAGCGCCAGCGGGGCGGCTCGATCGGTCTGCGGGGGCCGGGTGAGACCCAGCTGGAGATGGACCGTCGTCTGCTCGGTGGACGCATCAAGCAGCTCAAGGAGCGCATCGCCCGGGTACGCCGGCAGCGTGCCGAGGGGCGCAAGGGGCGTCAGCAGTCCGACGTGCCCACGGTAGCCCTGGTGGGTTACACCAACGCCGGCAAGTCCACGTTGTTCAATGCGCTCACCACCTCCGAGGCCTTTGCCGCCAACCAGCTCTTCGCCACTCTCGACACCACGCTGCGACGGGTGGAACTGAACCCGCAGCTGACGGTGGTGTTCGCCGACACGGTCGGTTTCATCCGCCATCTTCCGCATGAGCTGGTCTCCGCATTCCGGTCGACCCTGGAGGAGACCCTCGAGGCGGATCTGCTGCTTCACGTGGTCGATGCCTCCTCTCCGGAAAGGAGTCGCCAGATCGAGGACGTGGACTCGGTGCTCGAGGAGATCGGCGCCGGCGAAATGCCGCGACTGACCGTCATGAACAAGATCGACCGCCTGGATGACCAGTCCGTGCGGGTGGACCGGGATGGACGAGATTCGCCCGTCCGTGTGTGGGTGTCGGCCAAGGAGGGGCTCGGGCTCGAGGAGCTGCGCGATGCGCTGGTCGAGCGGGTCGAGCCGAAGGGCGTGCGGCACCGATTGTTCATCCCGATGGCGGAAGGTCGTTTCTACGCCCTGTTGCAAGGTGAGGGGGCGGTCGTCACCGAGGACTGTGACGAGTCCGGCTGGCGGCTGGAGGTCGCCCTGCCGGCCTCCCGCTGGGGGCAGCTGCTCAAGCAGGAGCCGCGGCTGGAGGCATTCGTGCTCGATCCGCCGACGGAGCGCCCGCTCGAGCCGTGGGAGGCGGTGCTCGATTCCCGCGATTGAACACTGTCGGCGGTTGCGGTCGACCGCCGCGAACACTACACTCCCACGTTGCCTTTCGTCGCTGTCGGGCCGGGGAGTCGCCCCGGCGAGAGAAGGACTTTAGGTCAGTTCGACGAACCGAAACGTATGCCAACACCTGCCGGGTTCTCCGGGCAGGTCATCACTCTGGAGTATGCCCATGGCCTGGAACGAGCCAGGTGGCGGTAAGGATCCCTGGTCGAATCCCCGCGGCCGGGGCGGCAAGCCGCCCAACATCGATGACGCCCTCGGCCGCCTGAAGGATCGCTTCGGCGGCAGCATGGGGGGCTCGAGTGGCAACAAGGGGATCCTGGCCATCATCGTGATCGTGATCGTCGGCTGGCTGCTCTCGGGCATCTACATCGTCGACGAGGGCAAGCGCGGCGTCGTACTGACCTTCGGCAAGTACACGAACACCGCCGGCCCGGGTCCGCACTGGCACCCGCCGTATCCGATCTCCGAGGTGATCACGGTCAACGTCGACGAGTACCGAGACCGTGAGCTGAGCATGACCGTGCTGACCAACGACGAGAACATCGTCGAGCTGGATCTCGCCAGTCAGTTCACCGTCCGCGACCCGGTGGAGTTCCTGTTCAACGTCCGTGACCCGAGCGGGACGCTGAGCGATGTCATGCAGAGCGCGATACGCGAGGTCGTGGGCAATAGCCGCATGGACTACGTGCTCACCGACGGCCGGGTCGAGATCGTCGATGCCGTTCGTACCCGGATGCAGGAACTGCTCGAGTCCTACCAGACCGGGCTGACCGTTCGCTCGGTCAACCTGCAGGACGTGCAGCCGCCCGAGCCGGTCCAGCCGGCGTTCGAGGACGCCATCCGGGCACGAGAGGACGAGCAGCGCTACATCAACGAGGCGCTGGCCTACGCCAACCAGGTCGTGCCGCGCGCCCGTGGTGACGCGGCCCAGATCGTCGAGCAGGCCAAGGGGTACCGCTCCCGCGTGGTCAACGCCGCCGAGGGTGAGGCCGCGCGCTTCAACGCACTGCTGCAGTCGTACCGCATCGCTCCGTCGATTACCCGGGAGCGCATCTACGTCGATACGCTCGGCGACATCTACGCCAAGGGCAACAAGGTGCTGGTGGATCCGGAGAACTCGAACAACATCCTCTACCTGCCGATGGATGCCCGGGGTGCTTCCCGGAATGATCTGACGGGTAGCCAGGAAGATGTTGCCCCGCTGGCGGTGCCGTCCCTGATGAGCGGTCAGGCGTTCGGCAGCCAGCCGAGCACCACGACCAACAACAATCGCTCCGGTCTGCGTACGAGGGGGTCAGAATGAACTGGGTGACACGGCTTTTGCTGCCGATCGTCGTCGTGATCGTGTTCCTCTACGCGACAGCGACATTCCAGGTGGCCGAATACCAGGAGGGCGTCAAGTTCCGTCTGGGCGAGATCGTCGAGACGGAGTTCGAGCCCGGTCTGCACTTCAAGCTGCCCTTCGTGAACACGGTGCGTCTGTTCGACACGCGCATCCTCTCGCTGTCCACGCCGCCGGAGCGGTTCCTGACCAGCGAGAAGAAGAACCTGATCGTCGATTACTACATCAAGTGGCGCATCACGAACCCGTCCGACTTCTACCGGGCCACCGGTGGCCGGGAGGCGGTCGCAGAGAGCCGCTTGAACCAGATCGTCAAGGACAGCATGAAGAGCCAGCTCTCGAGCCGGACCATCGCCGAGGTGGTGTCGGGGGATCGGGACCTGTTCATGCGCAACGTGATTGGCACTACCAACGAGGACATTTCCGGTCTGGGCCTGGAGATCGTCGACGTGCGCATCATGCGCATCGAACTGCCGCAGGAAGTGCGCGAGTCGGTCTACTCCCGGATGGAGAAGGAGCGTTCGACGGTGGCCAAGGCGATCCGCTCCCGCGGTGAGGAGCAGGCCAAGCGCATTACCTCGGATGCCGATCGCCAGCGTGTGGTCATCCTCTCCGAGTCCCAGCGCGAGGCCGACGAGATCCGAGGCGAGGGGGATGCCGAGGCCGCCCGTGTCTATGCCGAGTCCTATAGCCAGGACGAGGAGTTCTTCTCCTTCTATCGCAGCATCCAGGCCTACGGCAAGGCGTTCGCCCAGGGCGGTGACACCTTCGTTCTCAGCCCGGACAGCCCGTTCTTCCGTTACTTCAACTCGCCGAACGGCACGCAGGACGAGGGCGACAAGGACGCCGCCGGCACGACGCTGCCGGCACGCTGAACTGGTCGGGCATGATGGACGACCTGCTGCGGATACTCGGGCTGGTGCTGATCATCGAGGCTCTGCTCCCGTTCATCAGCCCGCGAGCCTACCGGCAGGCCGTGGCGCAGATCGCGCTCACGCCCGACTCGCGGATGCGGAGCATCGCGTTCGTGATCCTGCTCGTGGGGCTCGCGCTTTGGGTCTGGGGTTGAGCCTCCTCCCGGTTTGATCGGGCGAGGTCGGGTCCGCATGTCTCGATTGCCAGCCCGGATGGGCATCCGGGCTGGTCCGAATATTCCAGTGTCCCGGCCCGGGTCGATGCCCGGGCTGGGGTTTTTTCTGTCCGGCGTTTACACTGTGCGCGTTTTGCCCGCTGTGTCGGTCCGGGGCCCGGACCTGCCGTGACAGCGGTAACGCCCTTAGGCACTCACCGAAACAACTCGTGACCAGCAAGCTAATGAGTAATCAGTCACCCTGGATTCTGCCGGCGGGCATCGACGAGGTATTGCCCGCGCAGGCCCGTCGGGTCGAGCGGGTCCGTTCGGCCATGCTCCAGATCTTCGATCGCTGGGGTTACGATCTCGTGATTCCGCCCATGGTGGAGTTCATCGACACCCTGCTGGTCGGCACGGGCGAGGATCTCGACCTGGAAACCCTCAAGGTCACCGATGGCCTCTCCGGACGGCAGTTGGGCGTGCGGGCCGACATGACCCCGCAGGTCGCCCGGATGGACGCGCACAGCCTGCCTCCGGTGGTCGAGCGACGTCTGTGCTACATCGGGACCGTCATCCGTGGCAAGACCGATGGTCTCGGTGGCTCGCGTGCGCCGATGCAGGTCGGCGCCGAGTTGTTCGGCAGTGATGCCCCCGAGGCGGACGTCGAGATGATCTCGCTGATGTGCGAGGCGCTGAGGGTCGGCGGGTGCAGTCAGTTGACGCTGGATGTCGGTCATGTCGGTGTCTATCGCTCCCTGGTGCGGGCCGGAGGTCTGGACGAGGCCCGGGAGGATCGCCTGCGCGATGCCCTGACGAGAAAGGCCGTCACGGAGATCCGAGAACTGCTGGCCGGATGGGATCTGTCGCGCGAGCTTGCCGAGGGCATCGAGGCGCTCTGCGATCTGCACGGCCCCTGGCAGGAGACGCTGGGTGCGGCCGAGGAGATGCTCGAGCCGCTGCTCGACCGAGAGGGGCTGGAGTCGCTGCAACGTCTGGCGGTGGTCGCCAAGGCGCTGGAGGGCCGGGTCGAGGGCGCCGTGCTCGTCGATCTGTCCGAGCTGCACGGCTACCACTACCAGACCGGACTGGTCTACGCGGCCTATTCGCCGCGGATGGGGCGCGAGATCGCCCGCGGCGGTCGCTACAACGATATCGGCCAGGTGTTCGGGCGCTCACGCCCGGCGCTGGGCTTCTCGCTCGACCTGCGTGACCTGCTCGGGGTGGGCGAGTCGGAAGAGCCGACCGTGCCTAGAATGGTCTATGCGCCGGCACGGTTGAACGACGCGGAGCTCGACCGGGTGGTTGCCCGGCTGCGCGAGGAAGGTTATCGAGTGATTACTACCACGGCGGAGATCCCGGCAGACGAGGCACGCCTCGTCCCCGCCTCGAACGGGAATGAACAAACTTGGCAGTTGATGGGTGAATAGGACCATGGGCAAGAGTGTGGTCGTGCTCGGCTCTCAGTGGGGCGACGAGGGCAAGGGCAAGGTGGTCGATCTGCTGACGGAAAACGTCGGCGCGGTTGTCCGGTTCCAGGGCGGTCACAACGCAGGGCATACCCTGGTGATCGACGGCGAGAAGACGGTGCTGCACCTGATCCCCTCGGGGATCCTGCGCGAGGGCACGCGGTGCCTGATCGGCAATGGTGTGGTGCTGGCTCCCGACGCGTTGATCGAGGAGATCGAGTCGCTGGAGAGCCGGGGTGTGCCGGCTTCCGATCGCCTGATGCTCTCCGAGGCCTGCCCGCTGATCCTCCCCCACCATGTCGCGCTGGACAAGGCGCGCGAGCATGCCCGGGGCGAGCAGAAGATCGGCACGACCGGGCGTGGCATTGGTCCGGCCTACGAGGACAAGGTCGCCCGTCGCGGTATTCGTCTCGAGGATATCTTCCATCGCGAGCGTCTCGCGGCGAAGCTCGGCGAAGTGCTCGACTATCACAACTTCGTGTTGCGCCGCTATTTCGGGGCCGAGGCGATCGACTTCCAGCAGACCCTCGATCGTCTGCTCGCCCAGGCCGAGATCCTCGCGCCGATGGTCGGTGACGTTCCCGGCACGCTGGCGAGGATGCGCGCGGAAGGCGTCAACCTGATGTTCGAGGGGGCGCAGGGCACGCTGCTCGACATCGATCACGGCACCTATCCGTACGTGACATCGTCTAACACCACCGCCGGCGGCGCCTCGACCGGAAGCGGGGTGGGGCCGCTGGAACTGGACTACGTCCTCGGCATCACCAAGGCCTACACCACGCGGGTGGGTGGCGGTCCGTTCCCCACCGAACTCGAGGACGAGATCGGCGAGCGGCTGGCGAAGCGTGGGCACGAGTTCGGCTCGACCACCGGCCGTGCCCGCCGCTGTGGGTGGTTCGATGCCGTGGCCCTGCGTCGGGCGGTGCAGATCAACAGCCTGTCCGGCCTCTGTCTGACCAAGCTCGACGTGCTCGACGGCATGGAGACCGTGCAGATTTGCAACGGTTACGAGATCGACGGCCAGCGCATCGAGAGTGCACCGTTCTCCGCCGACACCTATTCGCGCTGCGTGCCCGTCTACGAGTCCATGCCCGGCTGGCAGGAAAGCACCGTGGGCGTGAAGGATCTCGACGGCCTGCCGCAGGCCGCGAGGGATTACATCCGCCGTATCGAGGAACTGACCGGCGTGCCGGTCGACCTGGTTTCCACCGGTCCGGACCGCGAGGAAACAATCGTCCTGCGCGATCCGTACTCGGCCTGATCGGCCCGACCGGATGCCCGTTATCCCGTCGAAATCGAAATCGGCGGGACACAGGTCTTTATTTTTCGGCAGAAATCCGTAAAATCGCGCCACTTGAATTTCCAAGTGCTGCGAGATCGGCCGTTTGCCGGCCGGCGTCGTCCGGCGACGCAGTCTGGTAGTCACTACTCCAACAGGAATCGATAAACGTTATGGTCAAGATTCGTCTGGCTCGTACTGGTGCCAAAAAGAAGCCCTTCTACCACGTAGTCGTCACCGACAAGCGCAATGCCCGTGACAGCGGCTCCTACGTCGAGCGCCTCGGGTTCTTCAACCCGGTGGCCCGTGGCAAGGAAGAGCGCCTGCGCCTGGACCTCGATCGCCTTGCCTTCTGGCAGGAGCGCGGTGCCCAGACCAGCGAGCGCGTGGCTTCCCTGGTTCGCCAGAGCAAGAAGCAGCAGGCCACGGCAGCCGCCGAGTAAGGCGTGGCCGAGTCGGCAGGTCCGGTCGATCCGGTAGTCATCGCCCAGCTGGGCCGTCCTTTCGGCATCAAGGGCTGGGTGTGGCTGCAGGTGTTCACCCGACCGATCGACAACATCACGCGGTACCGTGACGTCTACCTGCGGCCGCAGCAGGGGGAAGTTCGGGCGGCACGGATAGAAAAGCTCTCGGTGACCCCGAAGGGTGTCACCGCGAAGTTCGCCTCGGTCGACGACCGTACCGCGGTGGAACAGCTGGGTCGGGCCGAAATCGTGGTAGGGCGTGACGCCCTGCCGCCGGCAGGCCCGGAAGAGTACTACTGGCGCGACCTGGTCGGTTGCGAGGTCGTACACGCCAACGGGCAGGTGCTTGGTACCGTCCGGGAGCTGATGGAAACCGGCGCGAACGACGTGCTCGTGGTCCAGGGCGACCGGCAGAGACTCATCCCGTTCCTGCCGGAAGACGTGATCCTGAACGTGGATATGGATGCGCGCCGGATCGAGGTCGACTGGGACCCGGACTTCTGATGCGGATATCCGTGGTGACCCTGTTCCCCGAACTGGTGGATGCGGGGAATCGCTGCGGGATGGTCCGGTCGGCTATCGAGAAGGACAGTCTGGCGGTGACGGGTTACAACCCGCGCGACTGGTCTGAGGACCGTAACCGCCGGGTGGACGATCGTCCCTTCGGCGGCGGGCCCGGAATGCTTTTGCAGCCCGGCCCGGTGTGCGGCGCGATCGACGCGGCCGTGTCGGATCTGGAGTGCCGACCGCTGGTGGTGGCGTTGTCGCCGCAGGGCAGGCGGCTCGACCGGCACGTGATCGCGGACTGGGCCGAGCGCAGGCAGCCGCTGGTGCTGGTCTGCGGTCGCTACGAGGGATTCGACCAGCGCATCCTCGATTCCCGGGTGGACGAGGAGTACTCGCTGGGGGACCTGGTCCTGTCCGGCGGAGAGCTGGCCGCGATGGTGGTCATTGATGCCATCGCCCGGCGCTTGCCCGGCGTGGTGGGGGACGCCCAGTCGGTGGTCGAGGATTCCTTCGAGGCCGACCGGCTGGACCACCCCCACTACACACGACCACCAGAGTGGGAAGGTCGTGGGGTGCCGGCAGTACTCACCAGTGGCGACCATCGGCGGATCGCGGCATGGCGGGGCGAGCAGGCCATGCTGACGACGGCCCGGCGACGGCCGGACTTGTTTATGGAACACGAGCCCACCGCGGACGAGCGGGCGGCACTGGAAAGACACTGGCTCGGGGATGCAGAGAACACCCCGGACCAGCCATAGAACACGCGATTGATAACAGGTGGCGGAAAATGAGCGAGATCATCAAGAAAATCGAAGCGGATCAAATGAGCCGCGAGGTGCCGGAGTTCGGCCCCGGCGACACGGTTACCGTTGACGTTCGGGTCAAGGAGGGCGACCGCGAGCGCCTGCAGGCGTTCGAAGGCGTGGTCATCGCCAAGCGCAACCGTGGCCTGAACTCCTCGTTCACGGTACGCAAGATTTCCTACGGCGAGGGCCTGGAGCGTGTCTTCCAGACCTACAGCCCGGCCATCGCGTCCATCAAGGTCAAGCGTCGCGGTGACGTGCGCCGTGCCAAGCTGTACTACCTGCGTGGTCGTACCGGCAAGGCCGCGCGTATCCGCGAGCGCCTGGGCTGATTCGGCCCCGGTCGACGGAACGAACCCCCGCACCTTCGGTGACGGGGGTTTCGCTTTTTCGGGTGCCGGGTTTCGCGCCCTTGGCCTGCTGGCCGAGGCAGACGACATGAGCACGCGTTGGATTGCCGGGATTGATGGCTGCCCCCGCTGGCTGGGTGGCGGTCGCGCAGCCCGAGGTGTCCAGGCCGTTTGCCGAGCTGCGTGCCGTGGTCGTCCCGCGCCTGGAGTGCCTGCTGCCCGAGTTTCGCGAACTGCGTGTCGCGGGCATCGACACGATTACCGCACCCCAAGGTGATACATAGGTCAGGAGTGGCGGCTGATGTCGTGAATGAGGCGCTTGTGTGAAACTCGCCCACGGCCTGCCGATGCGTATCATTTTCTGACCCGCCTACGGGGTCAGTCAGAAACGGGCCCGCCTTGAAATCCCCGCGTTTGCCCCTATCTCGACGGCGTCGACGGCGGCCGGGCCCCCGGCCGTCGCCTGTCCGTATTCGAAACCCCGAGCGACAACACGGAGACCCGCTTCATGAGTCAAGCCCAGACGCATGCCTTCCAGACCGAGGTGAAGCAACTGCTTCGCCTGATGATCCATTCGCTGTACTCCAATCCGGAGGTCTTCCTCCGCGAACTGATCTCGAATGCCTCGGATGCCTGCGACAAGCTGCGTTTCGAGGCGCTGGCCGACGACGGCCTCTACGAGGACGACAAGGACCTGCGCGTACGGGTGTCCTTCGACGCCGACAAGAAGACCGTCACCATCGACGACAACGGCATTGGCATGAACCACGAGGAGGTGGTCGAGCACATCGGCACCATCGCCCACTCGGGCACCAAGGCCTTCCTCGAGCAGCTCGAGGCCGACAAGCAGAAGGATGCCAACCAGATCGGCCAGTTCGGCGTGGGATTCTACTCGGCCTTCATCGTCGCCGACCACGTCGAACTGATCACGCGGCGCGCTGGCGTGGGTGCCGAACACGGCGTGCGCTGGACCTCGGACGGCGAGGGCGAGTACACCATCGAGACGGTCGAGAAGCCCGAACGCGGTACCCGCATCGTCCTGCACCTGCGCGAGGACCAGCAGGAATTCGCTGACGACTTCCGCCTGCGCTCGGTGATCCGCAAGTACTCGGATCACATCAACTTCCCGGTCCAGATGTGGGTGCCGCCAAAGACCGAGAAGGACGAGGAGGGCAACGAGACCGAGACCCCGGGGCGCTGGGAGACTGTCAACGATGCCAATGCGCTGTGGACCCGGTCGAAGAGCGATATCTCCGACGAGGAATACACCGAGTTCTACAAGCATGTCTCGCACGACTGGGAGCCGCCGCTGGCGTGGGCGCACAACCAGGTCGAGGGCAAGGTCGAGTACACCTCGCTGCTCTACATCCCCAAGCGCGCGCCGTTCGACCTGTTCGAGCCGGAGCAGAGCCATGGCGTCAAGCTGTACGTCAAGCGCGTGTTCATCATGGACGACGCCGACAAGCTGATGCCGCGCTACCTGCGCTTCGTGCGCGGCGTGATCGACTCGGCCGACCTGCCGTTGAACGTCTCGCGCGAGATCCTGCAGTCCAACCGCGTGCTCGACACCATCCGCTCCGGCTCGGTCAAGCGCGTGCTCTCGATGCTCGAGAAGATGGCGAAAAACGAGCCGGAGAAATTCGCCGAGTTCTGGCAGACCTTCGGTCGCGTGCTGAAAGAAGGCATCGGCGAGGATTTCGCCAACAAGGAAAAGATCGCCGGCCTGCTGCGCTTTGCCTCCACGAAAGGCGAGGGTAGCGAGGAGACCGTTTCGCTCGCCGACTACCTCGAGCGCATGCCCGAGGACCAGGACGAGATCTACTACATCATCGCCGATTCCTACCAGGCGGCGATCGCCTCCCCGCACCTGGAGATCTTCCGCAAGAAGGGCATCGAGGTGTTGCTGCTCTCCGACCGGGTCGACGAGTGGGTCATGGCGCACCTGACCGAGTTCGACGGCAAGACCCTGAAATCGGTCACCAAGGCGAAGATCGACGTCGACGAGGAGGACGAGTCCGAGTCCGAGGAGGAGAAGCAGGAGCACGAAGCGCTGATAAAGCGCCTCAGGGAGACATTGGGCGAGGAGGTGAAGGACGTGCGCCGTTCACGGCGGCTGGTCGAATCCCCGGCGTGTCTCGTAACCGACGAGGGCGACGTCAGCCTCCACCTGCAGCGCATCCTCGAGCAGGCCGGGCAGTCGATGCCAGAGTCCAAGCCGATCCTCGAGGTCAACCCCGACCACCGCCTGCTCCAGCAGGCCGAGGGCGAGTCCGACGATGCGCGTTTTGCCGACATCGCCCATGTCCTCTTTGGGCAGGCGATGCTCGCCGAGGGCGGCAAGCTGGCCGATTCGGCCGACTTCGTCAGCCGGCTGAACCGTCTGCTCGCCTGATGGTCTGACAGAGCGGCGGCTCGCACTGGAAACGGACCCCGGCGCCGCCGGGGTTTTTCGTGTGTGCCTGCCGTTGACAGGCGTCGTGCTGGTGATATCGGTTGTTTTTATCCCATCACAGGCGTGCGATAATTATAAGATTTACCGCTTTGGGTTCTTAAGATCTTGGTTCAGCAACGCACACTCAGAAACACCATTCGCGCCACGGGGATCGGTCTGCATACCGGCGAGCAGGTGCGACTGACGCTCAAGCCCGCGGCCGTGGACGCGGGCATCGTCTTTCATCGGGTCGACCTGGGGCCGGACGCCCTGGTTCCGGGGCATGCCTTCAACGTCGGCGAAACCCAGCTTTCCACCACACTGGTCAAGGACGGCGTGAAGATTTCCACCGTCGAGCACCTGATGTCCGCGCTCGCCGGCCTGGGCATCGACAACTGCCTGGTCGAGATCGATGGTCCGGAAATGCCGATCATGGACGGCAGCGCCAGCCCGTTCGTCTTCCTGATCCAGTCCGCCGGCATCGAGGAGCAGGACGCACCCAAACGCTTCATCCGTATTCTCCAGCCGGTGGAGGTGGTCGACGGCGACCGCTGGGTGCGTTTCGATCCGCACGAGGGCTTCCGCGTGGCCATGTCGATCGACTTCAACCACCCGGTGCTGGACAAGTCCGCACGGCTGGCGGAGATCGATTTCTCCTCGACCACCTTCGTCAAGGAAGTTTCCCGCGCGCGCACCTTCGGCTTCATGAGTGATCTCGAGATGATGCGCTCGCGCAACCTGGCTCTCGGCGGCTCGGTGGACAACGCCATCGTCGTCGGCGAGGAGCAGATCCTCAACGAGGACGGGCTGCGCTACGGCGACGAGTTCGTCAAGCACAAGATCCTCGACGCGATCGGCGATCTCTACCTGCTCGGTTGCAGCGTGATCGGCAGCTTCACCGGCCACAAGTCGGGCCATGCGCTCAACAACCAGTTGCTGCGCGCCCTGCTGGCCAACGAGGAGGCCTACGAGGTGGTGACCTTCGAGCACGAGGACCCGCCTCCGGTCTCTTTCTCGCGCCCGGCGGCACAAATCGCCGAGTGAGACTGCGGCAGTTTTCCTGACGGGCCCGGGCATTTCCCCGGGCCCGTTGCTTTCGGCGTGATCGAACGCCGGTCGCGGACTGCATTCCGAAGGGGGCGTATTCCCGGGCGTTTTTATCGGGTTCTGCTCACGGTGCGGGTGGCGCTCTTTCCGCTAGACAGGGCGGGTCATTTGCGCAAGACTGAACTGGTGTAGCGCCCGACAGGCAGGTCGGGCGGAGAGTCGGCACAGGCCGTCGACAGGAACGAATGACAAGGGAGTGTGGCATGGACTACATGCACCGCATGGGCAGCCTGCTCGGGCTGCGCAAGGCAAGGGAGCGTCGGCGCGCACGCCGTGTCGAGGCGTCTCGCGGCATCCGGATCCTCGTGATCGACGATTCTCTGACCGTGGTCAAGGTGCTGAGCCGGATGCTCAGCCAGAACGACTTCGAGCCGCTTGGCGCACGCAGTGCAGAGGAGGGGCTGGAGATGGCGCGGAAAACCCGGCCGGACCTGATCTTTCTCGACATCATCCTCCCCGGCATGAACGGCTTCGCCGCCCTGCGGCGCCTGCGACAGGATCCCGCGACAGCCAACATTCCCATCATCATGATCAGCGGTGATGAGCAGTCCATGGCCCGGATGGTCCTCGATCGCATGGGATCCGACGATTTCATGAAGAAACCCTTCGGCCGCGCCGAGGTGTTCACCCGCATCGAGCGACTGGTGCTCAAGGGGCGCCTGCCCGCCAGGGCGCGGCCGTCATCCATGGACATGCATGCCGGCTGAGGCGGGCAGTAGCTGCCCTGGTGAACGAGCCCGCTCGTGAGTGACTACGCCACCCACTACCGCCTGATACGCGCGATCGGCGCCGTGGTCGTGCTGGTTCCAGCGATCCTGATCGTTCTGCTGTTCTTCAATGACGAGCCCCGGCAGACCCGCGCCGTCACCGCGACGGTGCTTGAATCCCCGTCGGCAGGCGGGTCTGCTGGCACGCTCCCGGTCGTGCTGGTCCGACTGGAAAGCGGCGCGGAGGTTCGGCTCTATGCCGGAAATCGAGCCATCTCGCCGGGCGAAACCGTCACGCTGCTCGAGACTCGCTACGATGACGGCGAGCGACGCTTCCGGCTGCTGTCCGACAGGGAGCGGATGACGGGAAACTGAGCGGGATCTCGAACAGGCAGCGTCAATCGGGCCGGATGGCCTTCGAGAGCCTTTCCAATGCCCTTGCCAGGTCGCCTTCCGACTGGGTTTCTGCCAGGCAGTGCAGCGCCCGGCTGCCGGCCGGAGAAGATGATCGTTCCGTCCGGCGAGCCTTTCGGGCACCTCCCGCGGGCGACGCGGTGATCCGGACCTGAATACTGGCGGGCCTGGGTGCGCCTGGGTGTTCCTTCAATGCCTCGTGCAACCGGGCAAGCAGGTCGGGGGCCTCGAAGCGCAGCCGGCTGGCGATGGCCGCACTGGAGACCCCCAGCGTCAGCTTCTGCTCGCTGACATTGAGTACCTGGACCTGTGCAGCAGAGCGTCTCGAAACCAGCCCGTCGACGATCGCCTGGTAGGCGCGGATCAGCGTGACGCGATCGAGAATGCCGGCAAGTGCGGGGTTGTTCACGCGATAGCGCTGGAGGTTCATCGTGCCGCCTTTCCAAGGGGTTGCGCGGGGTCGGGAGGTTGCCTGACCCACCTATCATTATCCACGGATCTGCCGTAAGATTCAGCGCATTTAGCTAATTGGCCGCGCGCCGTCTGGCGCGGTTTGTCGTTACACGGGATTGGACATGATTGGATCGCTTGCAGCCAAGGTTTTCGGTACGCGCAATGACCGTGAGGTCAAGAAGCTCGGGAAACGCGTCACGGAGATCAACGCCCTCGAAGAGGCGACTCAGGCGCTGTCCGACGAGGAACTGAAAGGGCGCACCGAGGAGTTCCACCAGCGTTGGAAGGACGGGGAAAGCCTCGACTCCATGCTGCCCGAAGCCTTCGCCGTCTGCCGCGAGATGAGTCGCCGCGTGATGGGCATGCGCCACTTCGACGTGCAGCTGATCGGCGGCATGGTGCTCCACCAGGGCAAGGTCGCCGAGATGAAGACCGGCGAGGGCAAGACGCTGGTCGCCACCCTGGCCGTGTACCTGAACGCGATCACGAAGAAGGGCGTGCACGTGGTCACGGTCAACGACTACCTGGCCAAGCGTGACGCCGAGTGGATGGGGCGGATCTACACCGCGCTGGGCCTGACGGTCGGCACGGTGGTCCCCGGCATGGACGCGCGGGCCAAGCGTGACGCCTACCACTGCGATGTCACCTACGCGACCAACAACGAACTGGGCTTCGACTACCTGCGCGACAACATGGCGTTTTCCGCCGAGCAGATCATGCAGCGCGAGCCGGTGTTCGCCATCGTCGACGAGGTCGACTCCATCCTGATCGACGAGGCACGCACCCCGCTGATCATCTCCGGTCCGGCGGCGGACTCCTCCGAGACCTACCACACCATCAACGGCCTGATCCCCGAGCTGAAAAAGCAGGCGCGCGAGGAACCCAAGGACGACGAGCCGCCGCTGACCGACGAGGAGCGCGGTGATTTCACCGTCGACGAGAAGAACAAGCAGGTCTTCCTCACCGAGCAGGGCTTCGACAAGGCGGAGAGCCTGCTGATTCAGGCCAACCTGCTCGAGGAAGGCGAGTCGCTGTACGACTCGCACAACATCATGCTGCTGTCGCACCTGACAGCCGCACTGCGGGCGCACGCGATCTACAAGCGCAACGTCGACTACATCGTCAAGGGCGACGACGTCATCATCGTCGACGAGTTCACCGGGCGAACGCTCGCCGGCCGTCGCTGGTCGGAGGGTCTGCACCAGGCGGTCGAGGCCAAGGAAGGGGTGTCGATCAAGCCCGAGAACCAGACGCTCGCCTCGATCACCTTCCAGAACTACTTCCGTCTCTACCCGAAGCTGGCCGGCATGACCGGTACCGCCGAGACCGAGGCGCGCGAGCTGGGCGAGATCTACGGCCTGGACGTGATCCAGATTCCGACCAACCGCCCCGTCCAGCGCGTCGACCATGGCGATCTGGTTTTCCTGACCGCCGAGGAGAAGTTCGAGGCGATCGCCAAGGACGTGCAGGCGGCCCGTGACCGTGGCCAGCCCACCCTGGTGGGCACTGCCTCGATCGACGCCTCCGAGATCGTCTCGGACCGTCTGGAGAAGGCCGGCATCCCGCACAACGTCCTCAACGCCAAGAATCACATGAGCGAGGCCGAGATCATCGCCGAGGCCGGTCGTCCCGGGGCGGTGACCATCGCCACCAACATGGCCGGTCGAGGCACCGACATCGTGCTGGGTGGCAATCTCGACCAGGAACTGCTGGAGCTCGGTCCCGACGCCTCCGAGGAAGAGCAGGATCACGTTCGCAAGGAATGGGAGATGCGCCACGAGAAGGTGCTCGAGTCCGGTGGCCTGCATGTGGTGGGCACCGAGCGCCACGAATCCCGCCGGATCGACAACCAGCTGCGCGGCCGGGCCGGCCGCCAGGGCGACCCGGGCTCGACCCGCTTCTTCCTCTCGCTCGAGGACAACCTGATGCGCGTGTTCGCCTCCGAGCGCGTCTCCGGGCTGATGAAGAAGCTCGGCATGAAGTCGGGCGAGGCGATCGAGCACCCCTGGGTGTCGCGCGCCATCGAGAACGCCCAGCGCAAGGTCGAGGGCCACAACTTCGACATGCGCAAGCACCTGCTCGACTACGACAACGTCGCCAACGAGCAGCGCAAGGTCATCTACGAGCAGCGCCGTGCCGTCATGGCGACCACCGACACCAGCCCGATCATCGAGTCGATGCGCCGCGAGGTACTGGCCGACCGGTTCCGCCGTTACGTGCCCTTCGGTGCGCTCGAGGAGATGTGGGACGTCGAGGGCCTGACCGCGCACCTGAAGGAGGACTTCGGGCTCGACCTGCCGATCCAGAAATGGCTCGACGAGGACGACGACCTTCACGACGAGACGCTGCTGGAGAAGATCATCGACACCGCTCAGCGTCACTACCAGGCCAAGGAGACCCTGATCGGCGCGGACAACCTGCGTCAGTTCGAGAAGGGCGTGCTGCTGCAGGTGCTTGATGCACAGTGGAAGGAGCACCTGGCGGCGATGGATTACCTGCGCCAGAGCATCGGGCTGCGAGGCTACGCGCAGAAGAACCCGACGCAGGAGTACAAGCGCGAGGCCTTCGAGATGTTCGGCCGGATGCTCGACGACATGAACTACGAGATCGTCCGCACCCTGACGCGCCTGCAGGTGGCCGCGCCGGAGGGCATGGAGCAGGAAGACATCAGCTCGATGCTCGACGAGCTGATCGATAACCCCAAGGTCGACCCCAGCCAGCTGCGCACCCGCCACGAGTCGGTCTCTACCTTCGACGAGCCTCCCGCCGAGGAACCGGCCCGCCGTCCGGACGCGTCCGCCGAGCCGCCGACCCGGCCGGTACGTCGGGAAACCCCCAAGGTGGGCCGCAACGACCCCTGTCCCTGTGGCTCGGGCAAGAAGTACAAGCAGTGCTGCGGCAAGCTCTGACGTCAAGCGGCACGTATCCGGTCACAACGTCGTTCAAGGAGACAGGGAATGAAACGTCTGATTCTTGCCGGGGTGGCCTTGCTGGCCGCCGTACTCGCGGTGGCGCCGTTCGTCACCGGCCATGTCATGGAAAGCACATTGGCCGAGGTCGAGCGCTTCCCGGGCACGCGTGATGCCCTGGAACTGGAGGTGACGGACTACCAGCGCGGCTACCTCGAGTCCCGGGCCGAATCCGAGTTGTTGCTGCGCCTGCCGGAACAGGAACCGGTACGGTTGACGCTGACGCATCGCATCAACCAGGTGCCGGGCATCGACGGGCGTTACGCGACTGTCCACACGCGTTGGGAGCCGGCGGATCCCGATCTGCGCGACGAACTGGCGGAGGTGTTCGGTGAAGACGTCGAGTTCACCCTGACCACGGCCCTGTACCCGACCGGTGCCAGTCATTCGACCGGCCGCATCCCGTCGGTCGATCGTGACGGTGTCGACTTCTCGGGGGCGGACCTCGTGCTCGACACGACGGCTGACGGCCGGTTCGACTACCGCATCGAAGCGGACCGGCTGGCCGTCGACGACGAGGCAGAGGGCGTCGAGGCCGGCTCGGCCGTGGTCACCGAGGGGTTGCGCCTGATTGCCTTCGGGCAGGTCGCCGAGGATGGGTTCGTCTGGGACAGTGACGGCCGCTTCGAGCTTGATCGCATCGACGTGAAGGAGCCGGATGGCGAGGGCTATGTGGACGGCCTTGTGATCCGCTTCGATTCGGCGCGCGAGGACGACCTGTGGGGCTTCGCGGTCAACTACGAGGTCGGTGAGGCGGTCATCGAGGACGAGGAGTTCCGTGACGCCCAGATGCGGCTCGCGGTCGATCGGCTGGACGCCGCCGCGGTGCGTGCCCTGGTCGAACGCATGGAAACGTTGCAGGAACTGGCCGCGCGTGGCGCATCGGTCGACCAGGCGTTCAACGATGCGCTGACTGCCGAATTGCCCGCCCTGATAAGCCAAGGGCCGCGGATCGCCATCGAGCCGGTACGCGCCACGACGGCCGAGGGTGACACCGAGATTCGCCTCGCGGCCGAACTGCCGACCGGGCTGAGCCATGGCGAGCCCAATCCGATGATGTGGTTGGCGATGCTCAGCGCGCTGATGATCGAGGGCAGTCTCGAGATACCCATCGCCGTGTTGGAGAAGTCTGCGGTCGCGGGCGGCCAGCAGGCCGGAGTCGTCGAGGAACAGCTTGCCCCGTTGGTCGCGAAGGGCTGGATCAGCGTGGAGGCTGGCGTGGTCACGACCACCGTCGACTTTCGTCAGGGCAATCTCATGCTCAACGGCACTTCCGCCAACGAGCTGTTGAACATGGCCTTCGGCGGCTGACGACCGCCCCATCTGGAGAACGAGGCATGAGCGTTGGACTGACGCCCCCCGCCCCCGGGGAACTCCGCCCCATTCCGGGCATCCGTATCGGTATCACGCAGGCGGGCGTACGCAAGGCCGGTCGCGACGATCTGGCCGTGATGCTTCTACCCGAAAGGGCAACCATGGCCGGCGTGTTCACGCAGAACCGCTACTGTGCGGCCCCGGTCGTCATGTGCCGGGAGCGACGCGAGAGCGACGTCGCCCCGCGGGCGCTGGTGATCAACACCGGCAACGCCAATGCCGGCACCGGTCGCGACGGCATGGAGAGAGCCGAGGCGGTCTGCCACACGCTGGCCCACCGGCTGGGCTGTGACGATCGAGCCGTCTGGCCGTTCTCCACCGGGGTGATCATGGAGACCCTGCCGTCGGAAAAGATCATCGCCGCGCTGCCGGCGGCGGTTGCCGAGGCGGTCGAGGACAATTGGCTGCGCGCCGCCTCGGCGATCATGACTACCGATACCATCCCCAAGGGCCGCTCGCTGACCCGCGTGATCGGCGGGGCCTCGGTGACCATCACCGGGATCGCCAAGGGGTCGGGGATGATCCATCCCAACATGGCGACGATGCTCGGCTACATGGGGCTGGACGCGCAGGTGCCCAAGCCCGTGCTGCAGGCCATGCTCGACGAGGTCACCGAGGACAGCTTCAACCGGGTGACCGTCGACGGCGACACCTCGACCAACGATGCCTTCATGCTGATCGCCAACGGCCGGGAGGGCAGCCTCGAGGTGTCGAGTGTCGACGACCCGAACTACGCGCCGTTGCGTGACGCCGTCGCCGAGGTGGCCGTATTCCTCGCCCAGGCCCTGGCGCGCGACGGCGAGGGCGCGACCAAGTTCGTCACCATCGAGGTGAGCGGTGGTCGCGACCGCGCCGAGTGTCGCCTGGTGGGCAAGGCGATCGCCCACAGCCCGCTGGTCAAGACTGCGCTGTTCGCCTCGGATCCTAACCTCGGGCGGATACTGGCCGCGGTGGGCTATGCCGGCATCGATGACCTGGACGTGGGCCGGGTCGGGCTGTGGCTGGGCGACGTGCGGGTGGTGGTCGATGGCGGCCGCGACCCGGACTACGTCGAGGCCGAGGCGGCGGCGGTGATGGCCGAGCCGGAGATCACCATGCGCATCGACCTCGGCCGGGGCAGTGCGGTGGACCGGGTCTGGACCTGCGACTTCTCCTACGACTACGTCAAGATCAACGCCGAATACCGTTCCTGACCCGTGAACGATCGTCCCCGGGTTGATATCGTCCTCGGCGTCCTGAGAGAGCCGTCGGGACACGTGTGGGCGGAGATCCGCCCGGATGGAGCGCATCTGGCCGGTGCGCTGGCTTTCCCCGGCGGCAAGCGTCATCAAGGCGAGTCCCGGCGCGATGCCCTGCGACGCGAACTGGTCGAGGAATGCGGTGTGCAGGTGCTGCGCGCTCGTCGGCTGATGCAGGTCGCCTGGGACTACCCTGATCGCCGCCTGCATCTGGTGGCCTTCGAGGTGACCCGCTGGCGGGGAGAGCCCCGGGGGCAGGAGGGGCAGCGAATCGAGCGCCGCCTGCTGTCTCCGGCCACGCGACTCGAATGGCTTGCGGCGATGCCGCCGGCGAACCGGGGGCTGGTCAATGCCCTAGTGCTGCCCCGCTGCATGGCGATCACTCGACCGGCCCGCCGCGGCGAGTCCGCGGGGGAATGGACGGACCAGGTGAAGGCGAGACTGGCCGATCTGCCGGCGGCGGTGGCCGTCAACCTGCGCCCGGGCGGAGAGATCTCGCTGTCGGCGGGGGAATGGAGTGACCTGGTGCGGACCGTGTCTCGGGCCGGGCACTGGCCGATCGTCAACCCGGCAGGCGATTCGGCATTGCCTGACGGCCTGCCTGCCGGCGCCGGCGTGCATCTGAACCACCTGCGGTTGTTGCGGGCGAACCGCGCGACGGTCGAGGCCTGGCAGCAGGAGGGGCGGCCGGTAACAGCCGCAGTCCATGACCGCGTGACTCTGGAGCATGCCAACGATCTCGCGGTGGATCTGGCGACCATCTCGCCGGTGCGGCCGACGGCCACCCACCCGGAGGCCGCGGGCATGGGCTGGCCGGCGTTTGCCGAGCTGGCCGCGCGGGCGCGCATGCCGGTGCTGGCGCTGGGCGGGCTGTCGATGCGCGACCTGCCCCGCGCCTGGCGACGGGGCGGACATGGGATCGCGTCGATCTCGGCATTCTGGTAGGCATTGCGACAACCGTCATCCCGGAGGGCGCGGAATGAACATGAAACAGGCGAAATGGCTGGTGGCGTCGCTGCTGATCCTGGGGGTGCTGAGCTACCTCTGGGGGCGGGCGCCGTCGAAGCTTTCCTTCGACTCGCCGACGTCAGGGCCGCTGACCCAGGTGGAACCCCCCCGGGGATGCGAGGTGAAGGGGGAGGGTTGCCTGGTGCCGATCGAGGGGCTGGGCGAATTCCGCGTCACCATGCCCGAGACGGTGGTCCCGCTCGAGCGGTTCGCCTTCGAGGTCGACCCGCAGGGGGAGGCGGCCCGGTCGGTCGGAGAGGTCCGGGTCGATTTCGAGATGGTCGACATGGACATGGGCATCAACGCCTATCGCCTCGAGCGGCTGGCGGACGGCAGCTACCGGCAGGACATCATCCTGCCGGTCTGCACCACCACCCGCACCGACTGGATCGCCAATCTCACCATCCGGAGCACGGAGGGTGGCTTCCTGGTCCGACTGCCGTTCAACGTCGACAGGTCCCGGCCGTGACCGCGTGCCTGCGGAGCTCGTTTCCGGGGGACTTTCAGTCGTGCGGGCTGGTGCGGCGCAGCAGGAGGTAAAGCGCGCCTGAGCCGCCGTCGTGCGGTGGCGCGGAACAGAAGGCCACCACGTCGTCGCGCTGGGGAAGCCACCGGTTGAGCATGGACTTGAGCACGGGGCGCTGGTCGGCCGAGCGATAGCCCTTGCCGTGGACGATGCGTACGCAGCGCCGCCGTTCGGCACGCTCCACCCGGATGAAGGCGGCCACGGCGACGCGAGCCTCCTCGACCGTCATGCCGTGGAGGTCGAGAGAGGCGGACACGCTGTAGCCGCCGCGCTTGAGCTTGCGGAGAATGGTCTTCTGCACGCCGGGGCGCAGGTATTGCATCTGCTCCCCCTGTTCGGGAGCCTCGACCTGGTCGCTGAAGGCCAGGTCGTCGACCATCTCGTCAAAGCCCGGGTCGCGTCGTGGCCGGGGACTGGGCCGGGGGCGCTCGGGTTCGACCCGGTGGTCCTCGACCGGGTCGACCGCACCCACCGCGTCCAGGAACAGGGCGCGGTCTTCAGGATCGATGCGTGATTTTCCACTCATTGGCGCATCATAGCCTGTCCTCCGGGGCAGGCGCCATGCGCGCGGATCCGCTCCCTGGCGGGCTGAATTGCGGAGCCCCAGGCGGTATCCTCTGTGTGGTGGCCGGCCCGCACCTTTTCTACAACGAACGTGAATCGACGCATGCACATCCTTCTGAGCAATGATGACGGTTACCTCTCCCCGGGATTGAACATCCTGGCCGATCGCCTGTCGCGCTTTGCCACGGTCACCATGGTTGCCCCCGACCGGGACCGCAGCGGCGCGTCCAACAGCCTGACGCTTTCGCGCCCGCTTCGGCCCCGTCAGCTCGAGGAGCGGCTATGGGTCATCGACGGCACCCCCTCCGACTGCGTGCACCTGGGGATCAAGGGACTCCTGCCCCAGATGCCGGACCTGGTGGTCTCCGGCATCAATCACGGTGCCAACCTGGGTGACGACGTCCTCTATTCGGGCACCGTCGCGGCGGCCAGCGAAGGGCGCGCGCTGGGGCTGCCGGCGATCGCTGTTTCCAGCCAGTCCTTCTCGCCGGAGCACCTGGATTCCGCCGCGCACTGGGTCGAGTGGCTGATCCACCGTTTCGACGATCATCCGATCCCTGCCTACACCCTGCTCAACGTCAACGTGCCGGACCAGCCGCTCGAGCAGATCCACGGCATCCGTTCCACTCGACTGGGACGGCGTCATCCGTCCGGGCAACTGGTGCGGGACATCGATCCGCGGGGGCGGGAGATCGTCTGGATCGGTGCCGCCGGCGAGGCGGAGGATGCCGGAGAAGGGACGGATTTCCAGGCCCTGGCTGAAGGTTGGGTCTCGGTGACGCCGATCCACTTCGACATGACCCGCCACGAGGCCATGTCGGCCCTCGAGCAGTGGCTGTCCTGAGGGAATCGCCTTGTTTCAACGTGATTACCAGTGGGCGCGCCGCGCCATGCTTGATCGGCTCGAGGCACAGGGCATACGGAACAGGCCCGTACTGCAGGCGGTCGAGTCGGTTCCGCGCGAGGTCTTTGTCGACGAGGTCCAGAGCGTGCGTGCCTACGAGGACTGTTCCCTGCCGATCGGGCAGGGGCAGACCCTCTCCCAGCCCTACATCGTCGCTCGCATGACCGAGCTGGTGATGGGCGGCGAGACCCGGCTGAACCGCGTGCTCGAGGTGGGTACGGGGTCGGGCTACCAGGCCGCCGTGCTTGCCCAGCTCTGCCAGACGGTCTTCACCGTCGAGCGCATCGGTGCCTTCCTCGAGCAGGCGCGGCGGCGCCACCGGCAGCTTGGCCTGCTGAACATCCGCTACATGCATCGTGACGGGTTCAAGGGCTGGCCCTCGCAGGCTCCCTACGATGGCATCGTCGTCACGGCCGCCCCGGATGCCGTGCCGCCCGAGCTCAAGCAGCAGCTCGCCGTCGGCGGGCGGCTGGTGATACCGGTGGGCGCCCAGGGAGGGGGGCAGAAGCTTACCGTGATCACCCGACTCGCCGGGAACGAGTACCAGACCCGCTGGTACGACCTGGTCACGTTCGTGCCGTTGCTGCCGGGAGAGCTGGTATGAGGTTGTTCGGCCCGCTTTACGATCGAGTGCTGGCCTGGTCGGCCCACCGGCGCGGCCCGGCGGTGCTGGGCGGGCTGAGCTTCGCCGAGTCGTCCTTCTTCCCCATACCTCCCGACGTCATGCTGATGCCGATGGCGCTGGCCCGGCCGCGGTGCTGGTGGTGGTTTGCCCTGATCGCGACCGTCGGCAGCGTGCTCGGCGGGATGCTGGGCTACCTGATCGGCATGTGGGCCATCGAGGCGATCATGCCGTGGCTCGAGAGCTCGAAATATGCCGGTGCCTTCGAGCAGGCCCGCGAATGGTTCGCCCGCTGGGGCTTCTGGGCGGTGCTGGTGGCGGGCTTCTCGCCCATTCCCTACAAGGTGTTCACCATCGCCGCCGGGGCGATGACGATGAATCCGCTGGGATTCTTTCTCGCCTCGTTCGCGGGGCGGGGCGCCCGGTTCTTCCTCGTTTCCGGGCTGGTTGCCTGGGCCGGCCCGCGCATCGCGCCACGGTTGCGTCAGTACATCGAGTGGCTGGGCTGGTTGTTCGTGCTGCTGCTGATCGCTGCCATACTCGTCTGGCAGTTCCATTAGGTCCGGATCGGGGGAGAACGGCTTGAAGTTGCGCCCGACAGCGAGTCCTATCAGGTCTTTGGTCCCTGCGGTGGTTATCGCCCTGCTGCTGGGAGGTTGCGCGAGTTCCACCGACTACCGAAGCTGGGAACGCGGTGCCCCCGTCTATTACGTCAAGGGGGGCGATACCCTCTATTCAATCGCGGTGGCGAACAACCTGGACTGGCGCACGGTGGCGAAATGGAACGGTATTTCCGATCCTCGCCAGCTCAAGATCGGGCAGAAACTCCGGCTGTCCCCTCCCGGGAGTGGCCGCAGCCCATCCACCTCGGCGACTGCCTCATCGAGCCATGCGACGCCAGTGAAAGCGCGTGCCAACTCGTCCGCGGGAACGCGTACCACGCAACCGTCCTCCAAGGCATCCTCCGGCGGCTCGCCCGCGTCACCAGTGCGCTGGTCCTGGCCGCTGGAAGGTCGGATTCTGCATCGGTTCAGCGAGGGCGCGCGAGCCCAAAAGGGAATGATCATTGCGGCCGCCGTCGGCAAGCCGGTTCAGGCCTCGGCTGGAGGCACGGTGGTCTATTCGGGTGACGGGCTCCCCGGTTACGGCAATCTCGTGATCGTGAAGCACGACGCCGAATGGCTGTCTGCCTATGCCTACAACCAGAGTCTCCTAGTGAACGAGGGCGACCGGGTCAAGGGCGGGCAGACGATCGCCCGGGTCGGCCCCCGCGACCATCGCAAGCCGGATGATGGTGGTCACCTGCTGTTCCAGATCCGCCGCCAGGGAAAGCCGGTGGACCCGGAGCGATATCTGCCCTGATCCGAACCGGACTTCCTGCCACTCGGCCTTTTCCCGTTACCGCATTCCTCGCCCGCCCTTCGCCATGCGGGTCGTCGCCTGGCGCGATGCTCCACTCGCCTGTCGGATGAAAAACTTGTGCGCCATGTCCCTGTCACATCCCTTGTGGACAATCGACTGTGCGGGTGAATTTATGTACATGTCCTGTACAATAATTTTCATCGACGTCCCGTGTTAGGCGTTGGAACGAGTGCATCAGCAGGTTCTGTTGATCCATTTCGATAATTTCGAAGTTGTGATGTTGTCTTATTCGATCTCGTAGGTATTGATCAGTCCATATGACTATGCAAAGGTTGTACACCTAGATCGATCGGCAATATCGCATTTTGAGCGAGGGAGACGACCATGGCACAGGTAATGACCAATGACGGTATCCATCAGGCCGGACCTGCGAAAATCGACGGTGCGATGGACGAAACCGACACGATCGTGCC
Organism: Guyparkeria sp.; assembly: GCF_041687595.1. NCBI lineage: Bacteria > Pseudomonadati > Pseudomonadota > Gammaproteobacteria > Chromatiales > Thioalkalibacteraceae > Guyparkeria > Guyparkeria sp. The sequence goes on from NZ_JAWLBP010000010.1 coordinate 29,730, forward strand.
GACCCTTCGCGAGAGAAAGCGTGCGGCCGAACCGGTAGCCGCGGAGTTCGCACGGACGTTCAACGTCGACGACTCCGAGTCGCCTGACCCGGTTCGTCTGTACTTGAAGGACGTGGAGACCGAGCGGCTGCTGACCCCGGCCGAAGAGGTGGATTTCGCGCGGCGTGCCCAGGCCGGCGAGGAATGGGCGCGTCAGAAGATGATCGTCTGCAACCTGCGGCTGGTCATCAAGCTTGCCCGTCGATACATCAATCGGGGGCTCGACCTGCTCGACTTGATCGAGGAGGGCAACCTCGGGCTGATGCGGGCGGTGGAGAAGTTCGATCCGGAGCGAGGCTTCCGCTTCTCCACCTACGCTACCTGGTGGATTCGCCAGACCATCGAGCGTGCGCTGATGAACCAGTCACGCACCGTGCGTCTGCCGGTGCACGTGGTCAAGGAGGTGCACTCCTATAACCGGGCCGCCCGGCGGATCTCGCAGAACCAGAACGGTGACGTGAAACCGGAGCAGATCGCCGAGCATCTCGACAAGCCGGTCAAGGATGTCCTGAAGGTGATGTCCTACAACGAGCGCGAGTCCTCGTTCGACAGCCCGTTGAAGGGAGACGGGGAGTTCTCTTTGCTCGACATGGTACCTGACGAAAATAGTGCGCTTCCCGAGGAAGAGCTTCAGGACAGCGGGGTGATGCAACTCCTCGATCGCCTGATCGACAAGCTCGATGGCAAGCAGCGCGAGGTGCTGATGCGGCGCTACGGCCTGCGCGGCCACGAGCCGGCCACTCTCGAGCAGGTCGGCAGCCTGCTGGGCTGCACCCGTGAACGGGTTCGACAGATCCAGCTGGAGGCCGTGCGTCGGCTCAAGCAGTATGCTGCCGCCGAAGGGGTGACGGCCGACGTGATCTTCAGCGAATGACCCGTCGGTCGGGGTGATCTTGCCCGCCATCAACCAAACTCATGCGTGAGTCGTGACTGCCCGCCCTCGATTACCGGGGGCGGTTTTTTGTGCCTATCGCTAGATAGGCTAATAGTTGGACGGAACCGCCGTGGGTGGCAAACTGTCTGAGAGCGGCGTGCCGACAAGCAGGTACGGCCGTTTGCCATCTCTTCAAGAAAAGGTTCGACACGCTCGATGGACGATCAGGATCTTGCATTCGACATTTGCGCCGAGGAGCGGGTGCCCGTGCTGCTCCACCGGGTGGATCAGCTGTGGCGGCAACTGATGGACAACGAGCTGGCGCACCATGGTCTGAGTCAGGCCAAGTGGCGGACGCTCGCGATCCTGTCGCTCCACCCGGACGGGCTGATCCAGTCCGAGCTGGCCGAGGAGCTGGGTATCGAGGGCCCGTCGCTGGTGGCCATGATCGACCGGCTGTCGCGCGACGAATGGGTCGAGCGGGTCCAGTGCGGTTCCGATCGTCGCTGCAAGATCATCCGACTGAGCGAGCGGGCCCTACCGCTCATCGACGAGATTCGGGAGAGCGCGGAGAGGCTCTACGCGCGTACCTTTGCCGAACTCGACGTGCCGGGTGTGGGCATTCCCGATATCGAGCGCTACTTCATCGCGCTGCGGGACCGCCTCTACGAGAATCTCCCGGAAAAGAAGCGCCAGCAGCGCCGGCGCAATCTCGCCCGAGTGGCCGGGGAAGACTGACCGGGGATCCGTCCGGTTCCCTCCTACTTCTTCCCGACCGAGGCTTGCTCGGCCCGCTTCATCAGGAATTCCGCGAGCAGGGCGACCGGACGACCCGTCGCTCCCTTGGCGTCGCCCACCTTCCAGGCCGTGCCGGCAATGTCGAGGTGCGCCCAGTCGTATTCACGGGTGAAGCGGGAAAGGAAAGCCGCTGCGGTGATGGTGCCGCCCTCGCGCCCGCCGATGTTGGCCATGTCGGCGAAATTGCTCTTGAGCTGATCCTGGTACTCGTCCCACAGCGGGAGCTGCCAGACGCGGTCGTTCGCGTTCTCGCCGGCCTGGATGAGCTCGTTGGCCAATGCATCCTTGTTGCTCAGCACCGCGCTCGGCACACGTCCCAGCGCGATGAGGCACGCTCCGGTGAGCGTGGCCAGATCGATCACCGCCTGGGGCTTGTAGCGACCGGCGTAGGTCAGGGCATCGCAGAGGATCAGGCGTCCTTCCGCGTCCGTGTTCAGGACCTCGATGGTTTGCCCGGACATGCTGCGGATCACGTCGCCCGGCTTCAGTGCATTGCCGTCGGGCATGTTCTCCACCGTCGGCACCAGGGCTACTACGTTGATCGGTAGTTGCATCTCCGCCACCGCCGACATTACCCCGATGGTGGCGGCGGCCCCACCCATGTCGAATTTCATCTGGTCCATGTCCGGGCCGGGCTTGAGGGAGATGCCGCCGGAATCGAAGGTGACTCCCTTGCCGACGAGCACGATGGGCGGCGTGTCCGCATCGGCACCCATGTGCTCCATCACGATCATCTTCGGCGGCTCGCTGCTGCCTTTCGCTACGGAGAGCAGGGCGTTCATGCCCAGCGCTTCCATGCGTGATTGGTCGAGCACCTCGACCTGCAGGTCGACGTGGGTTTCCGTCATCTTGCGCGCGTAATCGGCCATCGTGGTCGGCGTGAGCAGGTTGCCGGGTCGGTTGGCCAGGTTCTTGGCGACGCGCACGCCGTTGCTGATGGCCGTGGCCTCGCGTACGTGGCGCTCGGCCTCCATCAGGTCCTTGCGGTTGGAAAGAATGAAGGTGACCTTGCGCAGGGGCCGACGCGGGCCGAGCTCCTTGTCCGTCTTGAGTTCGTCGAAACGGTAGAGGGTGTCCTCGATGGAGACGATGCTCTGGCGAAGGACCTGCTCGAGCGAGCAGCCGCGGATGTCGATCTCGGTCAGGTGGCTGACGCACTCGGACGTGCCGCGATGATGCAGCGCCTCGACCGCGGCACGTGTGGCCTTGACGAGGCCGCGGATATCGAGTTCGCGCTCCTTTCCCAGACCGACGAGCAGTACGCGATCCGCCTGGATGTTGGGTACGCCGTGCAGGAGCAGGGTGTCGCCGATTTCACCATCCATGTCACCCCGGCGCGTGACTGCCGTCAGAAAGCCCTCACTTGCCCGGTCGATGGTTTCCGCCGCCGGCGTCAGCCGACGTGACTCGAACACGCCGACGATCAGGCAGGCGGTTCGCTGTTTTTCCGGGGCGCCACTCTTTACGGAAAATTCGAGCACGGTGGAGACTCCTTGGGGTTGTTTCGCGTCACTGGGGGCGGACATGCCGGAGCGGCGCCGAGTCCATCTGCATGGCAGGTGCTGGCGGTTTGCTGCCGCAGTCCGCGGGAATCCGGAAGTGTCAGTCTAGCAAACATCGGGCAATGCCCTCGCGAGCTTCCGGTTCCGGTAAGAGCGCTGGTAGCATTCGAACACGTTCAGACACGCGGATAACAGCCGAGGCGATGCCATGAAAGACGATCACGACAGGAAACCGGATGCTCCGGAAGAGGAGGAGTTCGAGCCGGGGATCGGTGATCCGTACCGGTTCGAGGCCCCAACGCGCCAGCCGGGGTTCGCCCGTGCCTCCAAGTACATGCTGATCGTCGGTGCGATCATGTCTGCCGTCGGTGTGGTCGCCGGCCTCGGCCCCATGGTCTTCGGCTCCTCCGAGGAGAAGCTGCAGCTCATGAACCTGCTTATGCTCGCCCCGGCAGGAGTGATCCTGATGTTCGCCGGCATCACCGGCTGGGTGATTGCCGGGGGACGCTGAAATCGCCTCTTGCTAGAGCCCGAGCCGCCGGTCCTGCCGGCGCCGTGCAGACACAAAAAAATCCCGGGCACTGCCCGGGATTTCTTTTGGTCGACCAGTCTGGCTGGCGAGGTTACGAGGCGCGCGGGACGCGGACTTCCTCGACCAGTTCCTGGATCTCCGCCGGCGGCGGGGTGGTCATCTTCGCGACGAGGATCGCCACGATGAAGTTGATCGCCGCGCCGATGGCACCGAACGAGGTCGGGTTGATGCCGAACAGCCAGTTCTCGGCATTGTCCGGCAGCATGTTGGTGCCCGGGATGAAGAACCAGCCCTTGTACCAGAAGATGTACAGCAGGGTGATGGTCAGACCGGCCAGCATGCCCGCGATCGCGCCCTGCTTGTTCATGCGCTTGGAGAAGATCCCCATCATCAGCACCGGGAACAGGGAGCTTGCGGCCAGACCGAAGGCCAGTGCCACAACCTGGGCGGCGAAGCCCGGCGGGTTGAGGCCCAGGTAGCCGGCGATGATGATCGCCACGGTCATCGAGATCCGACCGGCCATCAGCTCGTTCTTCTCGGAGATGTTCGGCATGAACACGCCCTTGAGAAGATCGTGCGAGATGGCCGACGAGATCGCCAGCAGCAGGCCGGCGGCGGTCGACAACGCGGCGGCGATACCACCGGCGGCGATCAGCGCGATGACCCAGTTGGGCAGGTTGGCGATTTCCGGGTTGGCCAGAACCATGATGTCCCGGTCGACGGTCAGCTCGCTGCCCTGCCAGCCGTACTCTTCCTCGGCCATGGCCGCGAATTCTTCATTGTTGTCGTTGTAGTACTGGATGCGGCCGTCGCCGTTCTTGTCCTCGAACTCGAGCAGACCGGTGGTCTCCCAGCTCTTCATCCAGGCAGGACGATCCTCGTAGACCAGGTTGCCGTCCGCGGCCCCGATCTGATCGGTGTCCTGCACGGTCTTCAGGGTGTTCCACATCGCCATGGCGCCGACGGCCGGGGCGGTAGTGTAGAGGATCGCGATGAACAGCAGGGTCCAGCCGGCAGACTTCCGGGCGTCACGGACACGCGGGACGGTGAAGAAGCGCACCAATACGTGCGGCAGACCGGCGGTACCGATCATCAGTGCCAGCGTCAGCAGGAAGGTGTTCATCAGGTCCGGGGTGGCCGTGTACTCGGCAAAGCCAAGGTCGACCAGGACCATGTCCAGCTTCTGCAGCAGGTACTGGTTCGAGCCGTCGGTCAGCTCGGCACCGGTGCCCGTCTGCGGCAGGAAGTGGCCGGTCAGCTGCAGGGAGATGAAGATCGCCGGCACGGTGTAGGCGAAGATCATGATCACGTACTGCGCGATCTGCGTGTAGGTGATGCCCTTCATGCCGCCGAGCACCGCGTAGACGAACACGATGCCCATGCCCGCGAACAGGCCGACCTCGACCGAGGTCTCGAGGAAGCGCGAGAACGCCACGCCGACACCCTTCATCTGGCCGATGACGTAGGTCAGGGAGATGACCAGCAGGGCGATGACGGCAATGACGCGCGCGCCTTGGGAGTAGAAGCGGTCACCGATGAATTCCGGCACCGTGAACTTGCCGAACTTGCGCAGGTACGGTGCGAGCAGCATTGCCAGCAGCACGTAACCGCCGGTCCAGCCCATCAGGTAGGCAGAGGCCGAGTAGCCGTTGAAGGCGATCAGGCCAGCCATCGAGATGAACGATGCGGCGGACATCCAGTCGGCGGCAGTTGCCATGCCGTTGAGGACGGGGTTGATCCCCTTGCCGGCGACGTAGAACTCGCTGGTGGTGCCCGCTCGGGCGACGATCGCGAGGACGAAGTAAAGCAAGAAGGTGGCGCCGACCACCAGGTAAATCAGGGTCTGAAGTTCCATGTATCTTGGGCTCCTGCGTTATCAGTCTTCGGCGACGCCGAATTTCTTGTCGATGGCGTTCATGCGCCAGGCGTAGAAGAAGATCAGCACCACGAAGGTGAAGATCGAGCCTTGCTGCGCGAACCAGAAGCCCAGCGGATAACCGCCCAGCATGATCTGGTTGAGCGTATCGACCAGCAGAATGCCGAATACGTAGGACACCAGGAACCAGACGACCAGACAGCCGAACAGCACCTTCAGGTTGGCACGCCAGTAATCGGCGCGATTGGAACGTTGCTCCATAAGTGGCTCCTCGAGTTATTCGATTCGGTGGGTTCCGAACGTTTTGTCTTCCTTTCTCGACCCGGATTCGGCCGCGTAGAGGTGGACCGGATCCCGGCGCATCGTAAGCCTACTGGAACAATGGCCCAAATGGGAACCTTTATGCGGAGGGGCGAGTTCCGAGCGATCCGGGTCAGAGCTGGTAGGCGATCGCCAGGTGCTGCTGGAGCTTGCGGGCGATGCGGAACGCCTCCTTGAGCAGGCGTTGGGTCAGCCCGTCGAGTCCATCGGGGTCGATCAGGTTGTCTGGTGCCTCGCCGCGCGCGATCTGTTCGTACTGGTGCCGCAGTCGCAACCGCTGGATGAAGTCGTAGGCGGCCTTGAGGTCCTCGGCCGGCAGGGCGCGTTCCGGGACCAGTGCCAGCCGCTGGTCCGTGCGCGTGACGGTGGCTCCCTTCGCCAGTGCCTCGATGCGGGCGGCGTCCACGAAGGGGGTGGCGCCGTCGGTCTTGATGTCGATGCCGCGCTGGCCTTGCCGGCTGCGGGTGCGGAAACCGCCGAACAGGGTCAGCGGCGGTTGCAGACGCAGCGCATTGGCGGCCAGCTGCCGCCGGAAGCGGCTGTTCTTGCTGGCCGGCTCACGCCAGCTTGCGGCCCACCGGTCGAACAGCGACTCGTCGCCGGCCAGGGCGCGGGCATCGAAGAAGATAGTGGCGTTGAGCAGATGTTCCGGGGTGCCCTGGTCGATCCAGCCGCGGAAGCGTTGCGACCACTCCTCGACCGACAGGCACAGGTCCGGGTTGCCGGCCATGATGTTGCCCGGGCAGAGCGGGTAGCCCAGTTCGTCGAGGGCCTCGTTGATGCGTCGGGCCAGCGGTAGCAGTTGACGACGTGCCCCGTCGGGGTCTTCCATGCCGTCGAACACCAGCCCGTTGTCCTGGTCGGTCGCCAGTGTCTGCTCGCTGCGGGCCTCGCTGCCGAAGGTGAGCCAGCACCAGCGCAGGTCGGCCGGCAGGGGGGCGTCCTCGAAGGTCAGCGTGATCACGCGGTGGGCGATGGCGTCGTTGATGCCGCTGACGATGCGGCTGATCGGCGCGAAACCGGAGCCCGAGTCGAGCAGGGCGCCGACGATGCCCGGCACCTCCTTCCGGATGGCGGCGAGCGCCTCGATGCCGTCGGCCTGCCGGATGCGCTGGTGCATCAGGCCGGGCGTCATCGCGTTGACACGGTACAGGCTCGCCTCGTCGATGACTCCCAGCGGCACGAGGCTATCCGGTTCCGTGACCAGCAGATGGTGGAAGCCATGTTCGGCGAGGATGACGGCGGCCTCCAGGACAGAGGTATCCGCGTCGACGGTGACCGGATCGCGGGTGGCGATGTCGGCCAGGGTGACGTCGGGGTCCTGCGCACGGGCGATCCCGCGGAAGGCCAGATCCCGCAGGGTGGCGATGCCCCAGCCGGTATCCAGTTCGACGAGTATGGCCTCGCTGCCGGCCGATTCGAGGCGGTCGGCAGCGCTGGCCAGCGGCGTGTCACCACCGAGCACCAGCGGATTGGCCTCCAGCCGTTGCCGGATTGGCGTGGCCGGGTCGAGCATCGCCCCCTGTCCGACGATGCCGGCGTCCCGCTCGCCGGCGGCGGCCAGTGGTGGACGGCTCAGGAGGTGGCCAATGCGGCGGTTGCAGAAATCGGCGAAATCCTCGCTCTCCCGACGGAGGCGGTGGAACGCCTCGGCGGGCAGGACCACCGCCGAGCCTGCCTCGGCCACCATCTGGCGGGTGCCGACGGGACGCTTCTCCAGCAGTGCGCCGAGCGGGAAGCTGTCGCCGCGACCCAGCGACCAGACGGGCTCGCCGTCCGAATCGCCCGCCAGGCCGTCGACGCGGCCGGACAGCAGCACGAAGAACGCATCGGGCGGCCCCATGTCCGGGTCGAGCAGCACCTCGCCACGCCCGAGCGGGCGGATGCGCGCGCTGGACATGGCCCCGGCGAGGGTTTCTGTGTCGATACGATCGAACGGGGCTATCTCGCGCAGGGCGACAAGCGCCTCACGCGCCTCGTCGGGAAGGTCGGTCGGAATCGGCTTGTCCATGTTCGCTCCGCGGGTTGTACCGGCCTATGCTCGGGTGGACTCAATGCCCACAACCATAGCGGAGGTTCTTCCATGAGGGGAGCGCGAATGCGTCTTCTGGTGTTGTCGATGTTGCTGGTCACCACGGTGGGTCAGGCCGAGGAGCATGCCGATGGTGCGGGCGATGTCGTTACCAGCGACCGCATCGGTATGGGGTTGGCCGCCGACCTCGCCGAGGAGGCGGTGGCTGCCTGTACGCGACGGGGTTACTCGGTGACCGCGGTGGTGGTCGACCCGTCCGGGGACCCGCAGGTAATGATGCGTGCCACCCATGCACCACACTTCACGCGCCAGATCGCCACGGACAAGGCCCGGGCGGTCGTCCTGGCCGGGATCGATTCCGGCGCCTTCCGCGCCAACCGGGAGGATATCCGCATGGAGATGAATCACGTCGACGGCATCCTCGTGCTCGACGGGGCGGTGGTGATCGAGTCAGCCGGCTCGACCATCGGCGCGCTGGGGGTGAGCGGCGCACCGGGCGGGGACAAGGACGCCGAGTGTGCCCGAGAGGCGCTGGACGCCTTCTTCGACCGCCTTCAACTGCGCTGACGGCCGAGCGTCTCAGTCGTCGATAGGACAGGGGCGGCTGCCGTGCTCGATCTGCACGGTGGCATGCCGGATGCGGAAGCGGTGCTGCAGGTCCTGCTGGAGCTCGTGGAGGAAGGCATCGCTGTCGGCGGGCGGTTGCGGCATCACCAGATGCACGCTCAGGGCCGTCTCCCGGGTCGAGAGCGCCCAGACATGCAGGTGGTGCCGGTCGGTCACGCCGGGCTGGCTGTCGAGAAAACGGGCGACCTCGTCGAGATCGACCTCGTCCGGAACGCCCTGCAGCACCAGTTGCAGGGAACGCCGCACCAGGCCGGCGGCGGGCACGAGGATGACTACACTGACGATGATGCTCAGGATGGGGTCGATGCGCGAGAATCCGGTCAGGAGCACGATCACTCCCGATATCGCCACGGCGACCGAGACGGCCGCGTCGGCGGCCATGTGCAGAAAGGCGCCACGCACGTTGAGGTCGTCCTTCTGCCCGGAGAGCAGCAGCCAGGCGGTCAGTGTGTTGATGACCACGCCGGCCAGTGCCACGCCGATCACCACGAGACCGTGCACGTCGGGCGGGTCGATCATCCGCATGCCGGCTTCCCAGAGAATCCACAGCGAGACCAGCGCGAGGGTGATGCCGTTGACCAGCGCGGCGAGAATCGTGGTGCTGCCCAGCCCGTAGCTGAACTGGGTGCTGGCCAGGCGGCGGGTCAGCCGGTTGGCGCCCCAGGCCAGTACCAGCCCCAGCACGTCGCCGAGGTTGTGCGCCGCGTCGGCCAGCAACGCCATGGACTGACCCAGAATGCCGGCCACGGCCTCGATGATGACGAAGGCGAGATTCAGGACAATGCCGATCCCCAGCGCACGGCCGGCGGCATCGGTGACAGGGGGAACGTGATCGTGATGATGGGCGTGCATGGCCGTGAGTGTAGGCCAGCGCCGCTGGATGGTGCCGCCCCGGGAGAGGAGCCTCGCGGCGGGGGCGGCGGGTCGGTCAGTGCAGCAGGCCGAACATCTTGCGGCGGTACTGGCGGGTCAGCGGGTGTTCGCCGCCGAGCATCTCGAACAGGTCGACCATGCCACGTCGCCCGGCCTCGTCGTTGTAGGCGCGGTCGCGCAGCATCATCTGGTAGTACTGCTCCAGCGCGCCCTCGATGTCGTTGCGCATGGCGAGCTTGGCGGCCAGCGCCTCGCGGGCCTCGCAGTCCTTGGGGTCCTTCTCGATCCGGGCGCGGAGCTCGTCTTCCGGCGGGCCGGATTGCGCCGAACGGGCCATGCCGATGCGGGCCTTGAACGCCTTGACGTCGTCGCGTGTGGCCGCGTCCACCGGCAGCGATTCGAGGATCTCCCAGGCCTGATCGAGGTCACCCTGCTCGGCGATCAGATCGGCGATGTCGAGCAGCACCTCGACGTTCCCCGGCTCCTGCTGGTTGGCTTGCTTGAGCAGGTCCATCGCCTGGTCCATGGCACCCGCGGCGCGCACCTGCTGCGCCTCGCGTCGGAGCTTGTCGATCTCGGAGAGTACGTGCCGGCCGATGAACTCGCGGATCTGCCCCTCGGGCAGGGCGCCCTGGAACTGGTCGACCGGTCGTCCGCCGACGAACATCATCACCGTGGGCAGGCTGCGCACTCCGAATTGCTGGGCGAGCTCCTGCTCCTCCTCGGTGTTGACCTTGGCGAGCTTCACCTGGCCGTTCATGCTCTCGACCACCTCCGAGAGCAGAGGCATCAGCTGGCGGCACGGGCCGCACCATTCGGCCCAGAAGTCCACCAGCACGGGCGTTTCCCGGGAGGCGTCGAGCACTTTGTCGGCGAATTCCGGGGTGGCAACGGAAAAGACGTTCTCGCTCTCGCTCATGGTCTGGCTGTCCTCGATCGATTGACGGTATGGCTGCGTGACGTTCGGAATGAAACCGGATCCTGGGCGGATATGGCGGCACGACGCGGCCATTTCAAGGGCAACGTCCGCCGGTGCGTGTACACTTTCTGCTGGTGCCCGCGTGCGGACGCAATCGCGCCCGCGTCGTTCAACTTCATGCAACCGTTGATTATGGCTGAAAGATCCGACTATACCGCCGGCTCGATCGAGGTGCTCACCGGGCTCGATCCGGTCAAGAAGCGCCCGGGCATGTACACCGATACCACCCGGCCCAACCACCTGGCCCAGGAGGTCATCGACAACAGCGTCGACGAGGCCATCAGTGGCTACGCCAGCCGGATCGACGTGACGGTGCACGCCGACGGGGCACTGAGCGTGGCCGACGACGGCCGCGGCATGCCGGTGGACGTGCATCCCGAGCACGGCATCACCGGGGTCGAACTGATCCTCACCCGGCTGCACGCCGGCGGCAAGTTCTCGGACAAGTCCTACCAGTTCTCCGGTGGTCTGCACGGGGTAGGTGTGTCGGTGGTCAATGCGCTATCCGACCGTCTGGTCGTGGAGATCAAGCGCGACGGCAAGCTCCACCGCATCGAGTTCGCCCATGGTGACGTCACCCGCCCACTTGAGGTGGTCGATACCGTCGGCAAGCGCAACACCGGCACGCGCCTGACCTTCTGGCCCGATGTGAGCTACTTCGACCAGCCGCGGATGAACATGGCCCGCCTGCGCCACGTGCTGCGTGCCAAGGCCGTGCTCTGCCCGGGGCTCAAGGTCAGCCTGACCGACGATGCCAGCGGTGAGCGCGAGGAGTGGTGCTATGCCGACGGTCTGCGCGACTACCTGCTCGAGAGCGTCGCCGACCAGGAGGTGTTGCCACCGGAGGGCTTTGTCGGCCACATGAAGGCCCCGGACGGGGGGCGCGCCCAGGAGGTTTCCTGGGCGGTCGTCTGGGCCACGGAGCCCGGCGAGGGGCTGACCGAGAGCTACGTCAACCTGATCCCGACCCTGCAGGGCGGGACCCACGTCAACGGCCTGCGGCAGGGGCTGACCGAGGCGATCCGCGAGTTCTGCGAGTTCCGCAGTCTGCTGCCGCGCGGCGTGCGTCTGGCGCCGGAGGACGTGTTCGAGCGCGTGCGCTTCGTGCTGTCGGCCAAGTTGCACGATCCGCAGTTCGCCGGGCAGACCAAGGAGCGCCTGTCCTCGCGTGAATCGGCGAGTTTTATCGGCGGGGTGGTCAAGGATGCGCTCTCGCTGTATCTCAACCAGCATCCGGATGCCGGCGAGAAGATCGCGACCATCGCGATCGAATCGGCCCAGAGCCGCATCAAGAGCGAAAAGAAGGTGGCGCGCAAGCGGGTGACCAGCGGCCCGGCCCTGCCCGGAAAGCTGGCCGACTGCGCGTCGACCGACCTTTCGCGCACCGAGCTGTTCCTGGTGGAGGGCGACTCCGCCGGCGGTTCGGCCAAGCAGGCCCGCGATCGCGACTTCCAGGCGATCATGCCGCTGCGGGGCAAGATCCTGAACACCTGGGAGACCGACCCGGCCCAGGTGCTCGCCAGCCAGGAAGTGCACGACATCGCCGTGGCCCTGGGGCTGGAGCCGGGGTCGAACGACCTGTCCAAGTTGCGATACGGCAAGGTCTGCATCCTGGCCGACGCCGATTCCGACGGCCTGCACATCGCGACCCTGCTTTCGGCGCTGTTCCTCCGGCACTTCCCCGCGCTGGTGGATGCCGGGCACGTCTTCGTCGCCATGCCGCCGCTGTATCGCGTCGACATCGGCAAGGAGACCTTCTACGCGCTCGACGAGCACGAGCGTGACGGCATCATCGATCGCATCGAGGCGGAAAAGCGCCGCGGCAAGATCCAGGTCACCCGCTTCAAGGGGCTGGGCGAGATGAACCCGGTGCAGCTGCGCGAGTCGACGCTCGCCCCGGCTACCCGCCGACTGGTGCAACTCAAGGTGGAGGGCGACGACACCATCGAGGTCTTCGACATGCTGCTGGCCAAGAAGCGTGCCGCCGACCGCCGCGCGTGGCTGGAGCGAAACGGCGATCTCGCCGAGGTGGTGTAGTTGCTCATGCCGCGTCTAGGCGCGGCCCGGCTTGCCCTGGCGATGCTTGCCATGGCGTGGCTGTTCGGGGCGAGGGCGGCGATGGGCGCCCCGAGCCCGCAGTTTCAGCTGACCGGTCTGTCCGATACCCGCCTGATCACCAACGTCGGCCTGTCCGTGCCGCGAATCGGCTTTTCCTGTCAGGCGAGTACCGCCCATATCCGCCGCTACCTGGATGCCGCCATCGAGGCGGCCGAGGAAGCGTTGCAGGCCTACGGGTACTTCAATGCCCGCATCCGCCCGTCGATCCAGCGACGAGCGGAGTGCCGTGATCCGGCGCTCGATATCGATGCCGGACCGGTCACCACGATCGAGTCGGTGAGCATCGACCTGCCCGAACCGATCCGCGAGATCGAATCGGTGCGCGAGTTCGTGAGCGAACGACGCCCGCAGGAGGGCTCGCCTCTCGACCAGGCCGCTTATGACGCCCTTCGCGATGGAATCCTCTCTCGCGTGCAGAAACTGGGCTACCTCGATGCGCGTTTCACCCGGCGGGAACTCGTGGTCGATCCGGCCACGCAGTCGGCGCGCATCGCCCTGGCGCTCGAGTCGGGGTCGCGCTATCGCTTCGGCGAGGTGGTGATCGAGCAGTCCATTCTCGAGCCCGAACTCGCCCGCCGTCTGACGGGCGTGCCGCCGGGCGCGGCCTACACCAGCCGCGATCTGTTGGCGATGAACCGCAACCTGACCGGCACCGAGTATTTCGAGTCGGTGTCGGTTCGCCCGATGCTCGACGAGCGCGAGAACCTCGAGGTGCCGGTCGAGATCACCACCTATCGCAACCCGCGGACCTCCTACGAACTGCGCGCCGGTTACGCCACCGACGTCGGGCCGCGCGTGGGCGCCGGCGTCAAGCGTCGCTACGTCAACAAGCGGGGCCACCAGTGGTCGGCCCGCACCCAGCTCTCGGCGATCGAGCAGCGCCTGGAGACCAGTTACACCATCCCGCGGGCGGCCGATCCGTTGCGCGAGCGTTATGACATCTACGCCCGGGTCACGCGCGAGGACAACAACGACATCGTCACCACCGCGGCGGCCAGCGGCGTGCAGTGGGTGCGCCAGACCGAACGGTGGACGCGATCGCTGTTCACGGAGTACCTGCTCGATCGGACGCGCTACGGTGACGAGCCGGCCGAGTCCAACGGCTTCGCCATCGTCGGTGGCCGGCTGGGTTACCAGGGGCTCGACGACCCGCTGTTCCCCACCCAGGGCGTCGTGTTCGACGTGTCGCTGCAGGGCGCGGCCGAGCCGATCGCCTCGGCGGCCAGTTTCGTCCGTGGCCGGGCCTTTGCCGGTGGTTACCTGCCGGTGGGGAAATGGATCTTTGCCGGGCGTGCCGAGGCGGGCATGATCGCGACCGACCAGTTCGACAAGATGCCGCGTTCGCTGCGCTTTTTCACTGGCGGTGACCGTTCGGTGCGGGGTTACGAGTACGAGTCGCTCTCTCCCCGCGACGAGGACGGCACGCGTACCGGCGGCAAGTACCTGCTGGCCGGGAGTCTCGAGGCCATGTTCCCGGTGGTCGGGGATGACTGGTATCTGGCCGCCTTCGTCGATAGCGGCAATGCCTACACTGACCCCGAGGCCGAGCTCAAGACCGGTGCCGGGGTGGGTGTGCGCTGGCGCTCGCCGGTGGGCATCCTGCGCGTCGATATTGCCCAGCCACTGGACGGCAGTGATGGCCTGCCGATGCTGCATCTCGGGTTGGGGGCAGCGTTTTGAGCACGGCTTCAGCTCTCCTGACATCCTTGGTCTGGCTACGGCGACTGGTGCTGATCGCCGGCTGGTCGGCGGTGCTGTTGGCAATCCTGGCGGTCGTCGCCGGCTGGTGGCTTACCGCCACCCCCGGCGGGGTTAAGTGGGCACTGGCGCAGGCCGAGCGGCAGTTGCCGGCACTGTCGATTGGCGAGTC
>NZ_JAWLBP010000011.1:0-36203 GCF_041687595.1 Guyparkeria sp.
ACATGCCGGATAATTACTCGATATGTTCGCTAAAAAATAACGTCAGGTCAACAGCTTGGCCTGCCGCTCCTTCCTTTTGCCCTTGCTGACCCGATGGGTAGAGATCCTGCCCAAGTTTCCCTGAACCTCATTCGATAATTAACCGAGCGGCGCGGTGAGATGTCGGCGTCCCGGAGGTATGCTGTCCGAAGGGACGCAATTCACGCCCGTGACAATAAAAAACCGACGCAAAAAGCCACCCAAGGAGTGTTTTCATGAAAACCCGTTCCCTGTTCCCGGCCGCCTGGCTCATGCTGCTCGCCGCGTTCTCCTTCGGCAGTGCCGTGCTCGCCGCCGACGCGGACAAGATCGAGAAGGTCGGCGGCAATACCCTGGCCAATGAGCACCTGGTCCTGCAGATCACCGAAAGCGACCTGCAACGCCAGAACCTGGTGCTGAACGTCGCAAGCAACGTGATGAAGGCGCGTGGCGGGCCGGACCAGATCGACGTCGAGGTGGTCGCCTTCGGCCCGGGCATCAGCATGCTGTTCGCTGACAACGTCCATGCGCAACGCATCGAATCCATGGCGCAATCGGGCGTCCGTTTTTCCGCCTGCGAGAATTCCATCGAGAACGCGACGAAGAAACTGGAGCGTGAGCCGAAAATGAACCCGGCCGCCAAGCCGGTCGAAGCGGGTATCGCCCGCATTCTCGACCTGGTCGACGCCGGATACGTGCTCGTACGACCGTAAGACACGAAACCCGGTCGATCGTCCCAGCGGCCCGCCGGTCTCCCAGCCGGCGGGCCGCCTTTGTTTGCGGATTCGGGCAGGGCGTAGGCAAGCGTCCAGCGGAGCACGTATGATCGAAAGCCGATCCACACGCATTCCCGGAAGGTTGCTCCCCGTGTCCGAACTCGACGAGATCACCCCCGACAAGGAACTGTCCAGCCGGCTTGCCTCGACCGTACCGCTGGATGACCGACAGCATGCCGATCTGGAACGTGCGCTGCGCTGCAGCCCGTTCATCCAGCAGAGTCTCGCGTCGGAACCCGACATCCTCGCCTACGTGATCGACGGACTCCATGATTCGTTCCTGGGCGACGGGCTCGAGCAGCGGCTGAACGCACTCTGCGGGGACCGTGATACCCGTCGTGCGCTGGATACGACCGATTTCGGCCGAGAGCTGCGTCGTTTCCGCCGTCGCGAGATGATCCTGATCGCCTGGCGGGATCTGGCCTGCATCGACAGCACCGACTCGACACTGCGTGCCCTGTCAACGCTGGCGGACTTCTGCGTGGCCGAATCACTCGCCCATCACGAACACCACATGCAGGGGCGGTTCGGCCGGCCCCGCGGACCGGACGGCGAACCCGTGGGGCTGGTGGTGGTCGGCATGGGCAAGCTTGGCGGCGAGGAACTGAACTATTCCTCCGACATCGACCTGATCTTCGCCTATGCCCACGAGGGCGAGACCGACGGGCGCAAGTCGATCAGCAATGCGGAGTATTTCGTGCGGCTCGGGCAGCGAGTGATCCGCTCACTGGACGAGGTCACGGGACACGGCTTCGTCTTCCGCGTCGACATGCGGCTGCGGCCGAACGGTGACGAGGGTCCGCTGGCCATGAGCTTCGACGGGCTGGAAATCTACTACGCCACCCTTGGCCGTGAGTGGGAGCGATACGCCTGGATCAAGGCGCGCGTGATCGCCGGCGACTTCGAGGCCGGCCGCGAACTGATGGACATGCTGCGGCCGTTCGTCTTTCGCCGCTATCTCGACTTCGGCGCCTTCAGCCAGTTGCGGGAAATGAAGCGCATGATCGAGCGCGAGATGACCGGCGCGGCGATGAAGAACAACATCAAGCTCGGCCCCGGCGGTATCCGCGAGATCGAATTCATCGCCCAGTTGTTCCAGTTGCTGCGCGGCGGCCGGGAACCCGACCTGCAGTGCCGGCGGCTGGTGCCGGTGCTGCACTCCCTCGAGGCCATGGGCGAACTCGAACCGGCCACCGTGGCGGACCTCGTCACCGGCTACGATTTCCTGCGGCGCAGCGAGAACCGCCTGCAGATGCTCTACGACCAGCAGACCCAGACGCTACCGGACAACAAGTTCGACCAGATGCGCCTCGCACTGGCGATGGGATTCGACGACTGGGGAAGCTTCCTGGCCGAACTCGACCGGCACCGGGACCAAATCCACGGTCACTTTTCGCAAGTACTCCGCCTGCCCGACGAGGAGGACGCGAGCACCGACCCCCTCGAACGGGTCTGGAGTGGCGTGGACGAGCCGGACATCCGCATCCGGGTACTGCGCGAGGCCGGCTTCGACGAGGCCGAGGAGATCGACCGGCGAGTGGTGGCCTGGCGGGAGGAGCAGGGCACCGCATTGAGCGGCACGGTGGCCCAGCGGCTCGATCAGTTGATGCCCGACCTGCTGCGCGACATCGCCGAATATCATCACGAGGCGACCATCCTTTCTCGGATGCTCGACCTGCTCGCCGCCATCCTGCGCCGCAGCGTCTATGTCGCCCTGCTGATCGAACAGCCGCAGGCCCGGCGCCAACTCGTGCGGCTGCTCGACGGCAGCCCCTGGATCGCCGAACTGCTCACCCAGCACCCCATCCTGCTCGACGAGCTGATCGATCCGCAGACACTCTACGCCCCGCCGGACAAGGAGCAGCTGGCGCGTGAACTCGGCGAGCTGCTGGCCAAGTGCCCGGATGACGAGGAGCGCAGTCTCGACGAGCTGCGACGCTTCAAGCAGCTGGCCACGCTCCGGGTCGCCGCCGCCGACGTCGTCGGGGCATTGCCGGTCATGCGGGTCTCGGACCAGCTGACCTGGATCGCCGAGGTCATCCTCGAGGCCGTCTACGCGCGGGCCCGGTCACAGATCGAGTCACGCCACGGCAAGCCCCAGGCTGTCGACGAGTCGGGCAACACCTTCATGCCGGGGCTGGCGATCATCGGTTACGGCAAGCTCGGCGGGATCGAGCTGGGCTACGGGTCGGACCTCGACCTGGTCTTCCTGCACGATTCCACCGACCGCGACGCGGTCACCGATGGCGACAAGTCGATCGACAACAGCCTGTTCTTCGCCCGGGTGGCGCAGAAGATCATCCACACCCTGAGCATCCGCACCCCGGCAGGCGTGCTCTACGAGGTGGACACGCGGCTGCGGCCGGATGGCGTGGGCGGTCTGCTGGTCTCGTCGGTAAACGCCTTCGCCCAGTACCAGGCCGAGAACGCCTGGGTCTGGGAGGTCCAGGCGATGTGCCGCGCACGGGTCGTCGCGGGTACCGAACGGGTCGGCGAGGCCTTCGCCTCGATCCGCGAGCGGACGCTGACCCAGCCACGCGACGAGGGGGGGCTCCGCGAGGCCGTCGTCGGCATGCGGCGGAAGATGCGCGAGAACCAGGAAGCGACACCCGACGGCCTGTTCCATCTCAAGCGCGACGTCGGCGGCATCACCGACATCGAGTTCCTGGTGCAGTACCTGCTTCTGAGACACGCCGGGGATCACCCTGAGATCCTGCGCTTCACCGACAACATCCGCCAGCTCGACTCCCTGCGTCGGGCGGGCGTGATCGAAGAGAAGGTCAGTCAGGATCTGACCCACGCCTACCGAAGCCTCCGGGACGCTGGTCATCGTCAGGCGCTCAAGGGACGTCGGTCGATCGTCAACGCCGCGGCCTACTCCCAGGAGCGCGACATCGTGATCCGCCAATGGCAGGAAGTACTGGGCGGTCCACCACCGGGTGGTACCTCCGGCTGATTCCGTCCGCTCAGGAACCGGGCGCGCCGTAGTCCAGTTCCAGTACCACCGGGGCGTGGTCGGAGGGGCGCTCCCAACGACGCGGTTCGACGTCGATATGACAGGAACGGGCCCGGTCGCGCAGTTCCTCGCTGATGAGGATCAGGTCGATCCGCAGCCCGCGATTGCGCCGAAAGTTCGCCGCACGGTAGTCCCACCAGGAAAACGCATTCTCCGGCTGGTCGAACAGGCGGAAGGCATCGATCAGTCCGGTCTCGAGAATGCGGTCGAGCGCGTCGCGCTCCGGAGTGCTGCAGAGGATCCGCTCGTGCCACGCCTCCGGGTCATGCACGTCCGCGTCGGTCGGTGCGATGTTGAAGTCACCCACCACCACCCGGTGACGGTAACGACCTGCCTCGGCGGCCAGCCAGCGGGCCAGCGCCTCCAGCCATTCCAGCTTGTAGCGGTACTTGTCCGAACCGACCGCCTCGCCGTTGACCACGTAGAGATCGATCACCCGCAGGTCGCCGAAGGTGGCGGCGATGACTCGCCGTTGCGGGTCGTCGAAACCCGGGATGTCGGTGACCACGTCGGTCGGCTCCGGCCAGTGCGCGGGGTAGATCCAGGCCACGCCGTTGTAGGTCTTCTGGCCGTTGCTGAGGATGCGGTAGCCAGCCTCCTCCAGGGCGACGCGGTCGACGGCCTCGTCGGTCTGCTTGAGTTCCTGCAGACCGAGCAGGGTGGCGGGCTGCTCGGCTAGCCAGTCCAGCACCTGGGGCTGGCGCACCTTCAAGGAATTGACGTTCCAAGTGACGATATTCATCGGACTTCCTGGTGAATCTCGGGGCGCGCCCATTCTCTCAGAACTCGGCCGCCGGGGCATGACCTCAGAAGGGGCTGCGCGTGGTCTGGGCAACAAACCAGAAGACGAACAGGACGACCGCCGCGGCCATGAACAGGGCGGCCCGGCGATTCTTGCGACGGATCAGCGCGCCCTGGTCGAGCCCCGAGATAATGTAGGGATCACCGTTGTCCGGGCGACGAATCAGGTTGGCGGTGTGGCTCCCCTGGTGCCGGACGGTATCCGCCTCGCGGATCTCGTTCTCCGCCTGGGAGCGTGCCAGGCGCATCGCCCATTGCCATTCACGCTCGGAAATGTCGCCGTCCCCGTCCAGGTCGAAGCGTTGACGCTTCTCGTCGTCCTGCTGCCATTCGGCGAGCAGTTCCCTGCGTCGGTGTTCGACCGCTGCGGCGATCGATTCCCCCGTGTTGCGATGACCGCGGGTCTCGAGCCAGCCGAGTACGTAGACGGGAAAACCGGGGAGCAGGAGGCGCTCCGTGTAGCGATGGTCATCACCGCCGAAACCGGTACCGGACGAGCCACTGTACCAAGTCCGCGACCTTCGTTCGCGCCAGCGCCGCCGGCGATGCTCGATAACGCGGGCGTGATCCGGGTCGACGAACGCCTCGCCGGTCCCGTCATCCACCATGAAAAGCGTGTCGCTTCGGTTGCGCTCGGTGGTCACCCAGCGACTGTTCCTGCCACTGCCTTCACGGCGCTCCACGGTGACGTCGTACCAGACGCAGGGCGTGAAGGTCAGCGGCGATCGCAGAGGTGCGTCGTTGAGAGGCCGTCCCGTACCCTCGATCTCGTTGAATCCCTGGGCGGCGGAACGCAACCGTGCGGTAGGCGTGTGGGCGATGATGCGCGCCCGGTTCGCATAGCGAAAGCCGAGGAAGACGAACAGCAGGGTGAGCCCCGCGGCACCCGCCCAGAGCAGCAGGAAGAAGCCGCCGTCCAGCCCGGACAGCCAGTGGCGCAAGGACTCGATCATCGACGCTGCCGGGCAGGAACCGGGACGGACCGGTTACTGGAAGAGCGCCTTCACGTCCACGTCCTGCGTCGTCTCGCGATCGAACTCCAGCAGGCGGAAGGCACGGAAACCGAACAGCTGGGCGACCAGGATATCCGGGAACTGCTCGATGCGGATGTTGTTGGTGTTGACCGCGGCGTTGTAGTACTCACGCCGGTCGGCGATCTCGTTCTCGAGACCCGTGATGCGCTGCTGCAGGTGCTGGAAGGTTTCGTTGGCCTTGAGCTCGGGGTAGGCCTCGGCCACCGCGAACAGGTTTCCCAGCCCGAGCCGGAGGCTTTGCTCGGCTCCGCCGAGGGCTCCCACGTCACCGCGCTGCTGCGCCTGGTTAACCGCCGCGCGGGCCTCCATGACCCGCTCGAGGGTATCGCGCTCGTAGTGCATGTACTGGCGGGCGGTCTCGACCAGCTTGGGCAGTTCGTCGTGACGCTGGCGAAGCAACACGTCGATGTTCGACCAGGCCTGCGAGACATTGTGCTTGATCCGGACCAGCCCGTTGTAGATCACGATGGCCCAGATGAGGACCAGGACCAGCAGGAAAACGATGATCGACAGTGCGATACCCATGTATATTCAGCCTCCATGCCGCCCGCCCGGAGACGGGTCGGTCGGTTCAGACGTCGATGTTTGACGCCGACAGCGCGAACTTCTCGATGAAGTCGCGGCGCGGCTCGACCAGGTCACCCATCAGGACGGTGAAGACCGAGTCGGCCGCGACCGCGTCTTCGATCTTCACCTGCAGCAGCCGGCGGGTATCCGGGTTCATGGTGGTTTCCCACAACTGGTCCGGGTTCATCTCGCCCAGACCCTTGTAGCGCTGCACCGACAGGCCGCGGCGCCCTTCGGCCATAAGCCAGTCGATCGCCTGCTCGAACCGCTCGACCGCCTGGCGACGCTCCCCGCGCACCACCTCGGCTCCCTCGGTGATCAGGCCGTCGAGACGCTCGCCCAGATCGCCCAGCATACGATATTCGCTGCCCTGGAAGAATGCCGCCGGAATGGTCGTTTCATGTGAAACCCCGTGCTGGCTTCGCTCGATGCGGAACACGTGACCATGCTCGCCTTCCTCCATCGATACGCCGTACTCCACTCCCGGGTCGGCAATGGCATTGAGCATGCCGTTGAAGTGCCCCAGCCAGCCGGCCAGACGCGACTCGTCGTCCATCATGGATCCATCGAGACGCGAGACCTGCATCAGGGCCTTGAGGGCGTTGATGTCGAAGCGGTTGGCCATCCGATCGATCATTGCCTGGGCCGAAAGATACTCTCGTGACAGAGACTCCAGCCCCGGGCCGGAGATCGGCGGGGTGTTCTCACCGAGTTCGATGCGGGCGCCGTCGACCGCCTGCTGGAGGAGGTACTGGTTCAGCGCGAGGTCGTCCTTGAGGTACTGCTCCTGCTTGCCCTTCTTGACCTTGTACAGCGGCGGCTGGGCGATGTAGACGTGACCACGTTCGACCAGCTCGCGCATCTGGCGGTAGAAGAAGGTCAGCAACAGGGTGCGGATGTGACTGCCGTCGACATCCGCGTCGGTCATGATGATGATCCGGTGGTAACGCAGCTTGTCGGGATCGAAGTCCTCGCGACCGATGCCGCAGCCCAGCGCGGTGATCAGCGTGCCCACCTCGGCCGAGGAAAGCATCTTGTCGAAACGCGCCTTCTCGACGTTGAGGATCTTGCCCTTGAGCGGCAGGATCGCCTGCGTGCGCCGGTCACGACCCTGCTTGGCCGAGCCGCCGGCGGAGTCACCCTCCACCAGGTACAGCTCGGAGAGTGCCGGGTCCTTCTCCTGGCAGTCGGCCAGCTTGCCCGGCAGCCCGGCAATGTCGAGCGCTCCCTTGCGACGGGTCATCTCGCGGGCGCGACGCGCCGCTTCGCGGGCCCGGGCGGCCTCGATGATCTTCGAGGTGATCGCCTCGGCATCGGCCGGGTTCTCCTCGAGGAAGTCGGCCAGGTGCTCGGCGGTCATCGACTCGACGGCGGTCTTTACCTCGGATGAGACCAGCTTTTCCTTGGTCTGCGAGGAGAACTTCGGGTCGGGGACCTTGACCGAGATCACCGCCACCAGGCCCTCGCGCCAGTCCTCACCCGTGGTGTTGACCTTGGCCTTCTTGAGGATCCCGTTGCGATCCATGTAGTCGTTGAGCGTGCGGGTCAGCGCGGTACGGAACCCGGTCAGGTGCGTCCCGCCGTCGCGCTGCGGAATGTTGTTGGTGTAGCAGAACAGGTTTTCCTGGTAGGCATCGTTCCACTGCAGGGCCAACTCGATGCCCACCTCGTCGCGATCGCCGGTCAGGTAGATCACGTTCTTGTGGATCGGCGTCTTGCCCGTGTTCAGGTGCTCGACGAACGCGCGGATGCCGCCCTCGTAGTAGAACGTGTCCGAGCGGCCGCTCTGCTCCTCGGAGAGCGAGATGTGCACCCCGGAGTTGAGGAACGACAGCTCGCGCAGGCGCTTGGCCAGGATGTCGTAGTGGAAGGTGACGTCGGTGAAGATCGTCTGGCTGGGCAGGAAACGGATCTGGGTACCGGTGCGCTCGGTCGGGCCGGCGTCCTTCAGCGGGTACTGCGGCTCGCCCAGGTGGTATTCCTGCACCCAGCGGCGCCCGTTGCGCCAGATGGTCAGGTCCAGACGGTCGGAGAGCGCGTTGACTACCGAGACGCCCACGCCGTGCAGGCCGCCCGAGACCTTGTAGCTGTTCTGGTCGAACTTACCGCCGGCGTGCAGCACCGTCATGATGACCTCGGCGGCCGAGCGTCCCTCTTCCTCGTGCAGGTCCGTGGGAATGCCACGACCGTCATCGGTGACCGACACGGAGCCATCGGCATGGATCACCACGTCGATCTTCGAGCAATGGCCGGCGAGCGATTCGTCGACGGCGTTATCGACGACTTCGAAGACCATGTGGTGCAGGCCGGTACCGTCGTCGGTGTCGCCGATGTACATCCCGGGCCGCTTGCGAACGGCGTCCAGCCCCTTTAGGACCTTGATGCTGCTGGAATCGTAACTGTTTTCGGCGCTCATCGTTTCATGTCCATTCCGGTTGCTCGGCAGCGTCCTGCCGAAACGGGACCGCAATATCTCGCGATCCCATTGCCGTGGGGTACGGCTGTTCAGTGCTGTAAAACCTTCAGATCATACCATTTTCCGGACCTGGCCGTCGGCCAGTGCGAACCGCGCGTCGATACGGCCGTCGTCGTCGAGCGCGTCGGCGGCAATGACGCTGATGAAGGCCTGGTGACCGCTGGCCGAGAGGAAGTCGAGCACCCGTCGCCGATTGTCCCGGTCGAGTTCCGAGGCCAGGTCGTCGAAGAGGATCACCGCCGGTTCGCCCCGGGCCTTTTGCCAGAGATCGAGGACGGCTAGGTGCAGCAGGGTGACGAGCATCTTGATCTGGCCCCGGGAGGCGACCTGGCGTGCCTCCTGGTCGTCGATGGAGATCTTCAGGTCCGCGCGATGCGGACCGAACAGCGTCGACTGCATTTCCGTCTCGCGTTCCCGTCCCTGCTCGATGGCAGTGGCGAGATCGAGGTCCTGGCGGTATCCGGGCAGGTACCGCAACGACAGGGCGCCCTTCGGGAACAGCTTGGGAGCGAGTCCTTCGACCTGTTCGACAAGCTTGTCGAGCACATCGCGCCGGGCGGCTTCGAGCCGTTCGGCGCTGCGGATGTAGAGCGTCTCCCAGGTCGTCTCCCGGCGCCCGCGCCTTAGTAGCGCGTTGCGCTGCTTGAGGACCTTGAGGAAATCCCGGTGGCAGTCGAAGAATTCGGGGAGGGCGTAGAAGCCGACCCGGTCGAGAAAACGTCGCCGGTGGTCCGGCGATCCCAGTACCAGATCATCGGATTGCGGATGAAGGGCGAGGACGGGGAGGAGACGGGCCAGTTCGCTCAGGCGCGTGACATTCTCGCCGTCGATGCGCAGGTGCAGCGTCTTGCGATCACGTTGCAGGGCGATCCGATGCTCTCGAAGACGGGGTGCGCCTTCCTGGACACGTGCCCGGACCAGCAGGTCGACGGCTCCGTGTCGAATCAGTTCGTTCGGCTGGCTGCCGCGGAATGACCGGCCGAGGCTCAGGGTGTGGATGGCCTCGAGCAGGCTGGTCTTTCCGGAACCGTTCGGTCCGCTGATGAGGTTGATACCGCCCTCGGGTTCCAGGTCGAGATCCTGCAGGTTTCGCAACCGCTCGACATGAAGTTGGGTTAGCCGTGTCACGGGAACCGGCTTAGATCTTCATCGGCATCAAGACGTAACGCGTACGGATCAAGTCGGCCGTGGTCGGCTGGACCAGGGCGCTGGACTCCGGCGTCTCGAATTCCATGCGGACCTGCGGATCGTCGATGTTGGCCAGTATGGCGAGCATGTAGCCGATGTTGAAGGCGATCTTCAGGCTGTCGCCCTGATAGTCGACCGGAATCTCCTCGCGGGAGGATTCCTGGTCGCTGTTGATGGCCTCGATGGCCAGCTGGTCGGTTTCCAGCAGGTAATGGGCGCCGGCGAAGCGGTCGGTGTTCAGCACGGCAGCGCGCTGCAGGACGTGCCGAAGCGACTCGCGGTCGGCGATGACCACCTTGCTGTTGTTTTTCGGGATGACGCGGTCGTAGTCCGGGAACCGACCGTCGATCAGCTTGCTGACCATGCGTTGTCGGGCGAGTTTGAGCTCGATTTGCTGATTGCTCACCAGCAGTTCGATCGAGGTTTCATCGTCGCGATCGAGCGCGCGCATGAGTTCCATCACCATCTTGCGGGGCACGATGATGCGCAGGGTGTCGGCCACCGACTGTTCGGTGTCTGTTTCCGCCAGTGCCAGACGATGTCCGTCGGTGGCCACGCAGCGGATGTGATCCGGGGCTACCTCGAACAGCAGACCGTTGAGGAAGTAACGCACGTCCTGCTGGGCCATCGAGAACTGGGTCTTTTCCAGGAGCAGGCGGAGATGATTCTGCGGCAGGACCACGCGGTGGTCTTCCGCGGTGGCCTCCATGCGCGGGAATTCGTCGGCGGGGAGACATCCCAGCCGGAAGACGCTCTGTCCGGAGCGAAGGATGAGGAAGCCGTCTTCTTGCTGGAGCTCGATGTGAGCCTCCGAACCGATGGCTCGCACGATGTCATGCAGTTTCCGGGCGTTGACCGTGGTCCGGCCCGGCTGCTGGACGTCGACGAGCGTGCTGCTCTCGAGCTGTATTTCCAGGTCGGTGGCCGTGATCTTGAGATCATGTTCGCCGGTTTCCAGCAGCAGATTGCCGAGGATGGGCATCGTCTGGCGTTTTTCCACGCCGCCGATGACCCGGTTGATCGCGTCGAGCAGGTCCTGTCTGTTGACGGTCAGTTGCATGGCATGCGCTTCCTCTTATTCAGTAACAGATGTTTTCTTCTGTTGATGATGATGAATGTGAAGGGGGACAAAAGCTCTGGATAAGCCCTTAAACGAGTGCTTTTTCAACAGGTTGTGCATTTCATATCTCGGCTTCCTGCCTCGGGAGGGCTTGTGGAGCGTTTGGGACCAATTGTGGATAACCCGTTTTCTGGCGATTCATCCACAGATTGCCCAGCGCCTTTCCCGGCATCGTGCCGAGGTTATTCCCTGCCGTGAAGTCGCTACACGTTGAGGGTATGTCTCAGCAGGTTGTAGTCGTCGCTGATCTTGCTGTCGGACTCACGCAGTTCGTTAATCTTGCGGACTGCGTGCAGCACCGTGGTGTGGTCTCGGCCACCGAACGACTCGCCGATCTCCGGCAGGGAGTGGCTGGTCAGTTCCTTGGCCAGTGCCATCGCGATCTGTCGGGGCCGGGCGATCGAGCGGGTGCGCCGCGCCCCGGTCAGATCCTGGATCTTGATGTTGTAGTACTTGGCGACGGTCCGCTGGATGTTGTCCAGCGTGATCATCTTGGCGTGCGCGGAGATCATGTCCTTGAGCGCGTCCTTGGTGGACTCGATGGTGATCGGTCGCTTGGAGAACTGCGTGGTCACGATCACGCGGCGCAGTGCGCCCTCGAGTTCGCGGATGTTGGCCTGGATGCGGCGGGCGATGAAGAAGGCGACATCCGAGTCGAGATCGATGCCCGACTGTTCGGCCTTGCTGTGCAGGATGGCGACGCGCGTTTCCATGTCCGGCGGCTCGACCGCCACCGTCAGGCCCCAGCCGAATCGCGACTTGAGTCGCTCTTCGAGTCCCTCGATCTCCTTGGGGTAGCGATCGCAGGTCATCACGATCTGCTTGCCCTGCTCGATCAGCGCGTTGAAGGTGTGGAAGAATTCTTCCTGGCTGCGCGGCTTGGTGGCGAAGAACTGGATGTCGTCGATCAACAGGGCGTCGATGCCGCGGTAGAAGTTCTTGAACTGTTCGGTGTTGTTGTTGCGGATCGCGGTGATCATTTCCTGAACGTAACGTTCGCTGTGCAGGTAGATCACGCGCTTATCGGCCTGCTGGTCGATGATCTCGTTGCCGACCGCGTGCATCAGGTGAGTCTTCCCCAGTCCCACGCCGCCGTAGATCAGCAGCGGGTTGTAACTGGCACCCGCGTTGGCGGCCACCTGCTGGGATGCGGCACAGGCAAGCTGGTTGGACTTGCCCTGGACGAAGGTCGCGAAGGTGAAGCCGCGGTTGAGGTTGTGACCGAATTCCTGGTTGTCGTCGGGCTCCGCCGGCTCCACGGGCGCCGCCGCAGGGGCGGGCTTCCTGGTCGGTTCCCCGGCTGGTCGGGAAGGCTCGGCCGGTTTCGACGGGGGAGCGGACTTGCGCTGGCTACTTCCGGCCTCCCCGATACGCAGGGAGACGTCGAGATCCGGCCGGCCGGAGACCTCGCGAGCGTGTAGGCGGATGCGCTCGAGCAGCTTCTGCTCGATCCAGTCGACGGCGAATCGGTTCGGCGCCCAGAGCAGCCACTGCGAGTCACTCCTTTCCTCGGCCTGCAGTGGAAATATCCACATCGTCAGCTGGTCGTTCGGCAGCTCCTGGGACAGGCGATCAATGCATTGTTGCCACATCGGAAAGTGCTGCATGACGACGGTTTTTCTCCCTGGTCCGCGAGTCGACTCGACAAACGGGCATCATAACATTCCACAGGGTGTCCCGGCATCTTATCCACAAGTTGATCGATGCTGGATCCCCAGCCTGTTCGCCGGACGGGACGAAGGCGAACGTCGCCGATCCCTGGAGCCGGCCGCGGCGCGGCAAGGGGATGCTCAGCGTCGGGCTTGACAGCAGGGGTGCTTTTGGAACAGTATTCGGCCCCTTTTTCAAGCGGATACGGGTGTCATCGCATGCCCGTGTCGGCTTTGCCGTTACCATCCGAAAAACAATCTGGTAGATCGTCATGAAAAGAACATTTCAGCCGAGCAACCTGCGTCGCAAGCGCACTCACGGCTTCCGTGCCCGCATGAAGACCCGTGGTGGTCGTGCGATCATCAACGCCCGTCGCGCCAAGGGCCGCAAGCGTCTCTCTGCCTGAGGTCGTGACCTCGGCCACGTTGCCGGAAGCCGGGGCGCATTCTCGTCCCGACGACGGGGGCAGTGAATCCCTCGACAGTCGCTTCCCGCGTAGCGTTCGCCTGCTGACCGGGCGCGACTACCAGGCGGTGATGCGAGGCGGGATGCGGGTGCACACCGCCAACCTGATGCTGGTGGTGTCGGCCAGTCCCGCGGGGCATGCGCGCCTCGGGCTGGCGGTGAGCCGGCGACGGGTACGCTTGGCGCACGAGCGCAATCGGATCAAGCGAGTCGCTCGTGAAGAGTTCCGGCTGAGCCGGGCGGAACTGGCACCCATGGACGTCGTCGTTCTTGCCAAGCCGGGCGCCGACGAGCTGCCGATGGAAGATCTCCATCGACAAATGCGTCACGCACTGAAAAAGGCGAGTCGGAAATGCGCGCAGTCCTGAAAGCCCTGGTCAAGGCCTACCGTCTGCTGATCAGCCCCCTTCTGCCGCCGTCCTGTCGTTTCTACCCTACCTGTTCCGAGTACGCCCTCGAGGCCCTCGACCGGCATGGGGCCCTGCGGGGAAGCTGGCTCACGCTCAAGCGTCTGGGGCGGTGCCATCCCCTCTGCAAGGGGGGCGTCGATCCCGTCCCGGGCAGTGAGAAGGCAACCGACACGGTTTGCCAATGCAGCACCGAATCCGTTTCACGTGAAACCGGGCCCGCATCCGGGCCCGGCTCCCATGTCGTCCAATCGCGAGACTGATCTTCCATGGAACAACGTCGCCTGATCCTGATCATCGCCCTGGGGTTTGTCCTCATCCTGCTCTGGCAGGCATGGCTGGGAGAAAACCGCTCCGAGATGGACAGCTCTGCGTCCGGAGCCACATCGAGCCAGGTGGCCGATGACCTGCCGACGGGTGACGGGCCAGACGAGAGCGTGGATCGTCCTTCCGGCGCCGGGGTACCGGGAGGAAGCGACGACATGCCCGGTGCCGCCTCGGACGACAAGCGCATCACGGTCGAGACCGACGTGCTGTCGCTGGCGATCGATCCGGTGGGCGGCACTCTCGTCCAGGCCGACCTTCTGGAATATCCGGTCACGCTCGACCAGCCCGACCATCCGGTCCGGCTGCTGGAAGACAGTCAGGGTTTCACCTACATCGCCCAGTCCGGCCTCCTCGGCCGCAACGACGCCCCCGCACCGGATCACCATGCGCAGTTCGAGATCCAGGAGTCGGCCTACCAACTGGTGGACGGCGAATCGGTGCTCGAAGTGCCCCTGGTCTGGGAAAGGGACGGGGTGCGTGTCACCAAGACCTTTATCTTCAAGCGCGGCTCCTATGCCATCGACGTCCGCCACACCGTGGAGAACACCACGGACGCCGAATGGCGTGGCCAGCAGTACCGTCAACTGACACGCTCCGGTTCCACCCCGGGCATGCAGCTGATGTACACCTATACCGGCGGCGTGTACGCCGGTACACCGGCCGGTGGAGGCGATCGCCTCAACTACGAGAAGATCGACTTCGAGGAGATGGGCAAGATCCGTCTCGACAAGAACCTCGAGGACGGCTGGGCAGGGATCATCCAGCACTACTTCATGAGCGCCTGGGTGCCGGCCGATGCCCAGCAGGTCAATCAGTACTACACCTTGAAGAGCGACCGTGACGGTTTCCCGGTCTACTCCATGGGTCTGCTGTCGCCGACGGCCACCGTCGGCCCGGGATCGACCGAGACGCTCGAGTCAATTCTCTACGTCGGGCCGAAGATCCAGTCCGACCTCGAGCCGCTGGCCACCGGCATGCACCTCGCGGTGGACTTCGGCATCCTGACTTTCATCTCCGAGCCGATCTTCTGGCTGCTTGACTTGTTCCATGACTGGGTCGGCAACTGGGGTTGGGCGATCGTGATGGTCACCCTGGTGATCAAGCTGATCTTCCTGTGGCCGTCGGCGGTGAGCTATCGCTCCATGGCGCGCATGCGGGCGGTCACGCCGAAGATGCAGGCCTTGAAGGAGCGCTTCAGCGACGACAAGCAGCGCCTGTCCCAGGAGATGATGAAGCTCTACCAGAAGGAGAAGATCAATCCGCTGGGCGGCTGTCTTCCGATCCTGATCCAGATCCCCGTGTTCATCGCGCTCTACTGGGTGCTGGTGGAGTCCGTCGAGCTGCGACAGGCGCCGTGGATCCTGTGGATCGAGGACCTGACCCAGCGGGATCCGTACTTCATCCTGCCGCTGCTCATGGGTCTGTCGATGTGGGCGCAGCAGAGGCTGAACCCGGCCCCGGTCGATCCGATGCAGAAGAAGATCTTCCAGTGGCTGCCGGTGGTGTTCACGGTGTTCTTCGCCTTCTTCCCGGCCGGTCTGGTGCTCTACTGGTTCGTCAACAACCTTCTCTCGATCATTCAGCAGGCCATCATCACCCGGCGCGTGGAGCGCCAGATGGCAGCCAAGAAGGGGTCGAGCTGAGCGGTATCGATGTTTCCCGTGAAACATCCGGTGGGTGTCCGCGGTGACTGAACCGGCGATCGACACGATCTGCGCGGTGGCCACGGCCGCCGGTCGGGCCGGGGTCGGGGTGGTGCGGCTGTCCGGGCCCGACGCTCGACCGATCATCGAACGACTGACGAGTGTCGATCCGCGGCCCCGGCATGCCCACTACGCCACGTTCCGGCGCGCCGCCGACGGCAGCGTGCTGGACGACGGCATCGTTCTCTATTTCCCCGGGCCGCATTCCTACACGGGCGAGGACGTAGTCGAGTGGCAGGGTCATGGCAACCCCGTGCTACTCGACGAGGCGGTTCGGGAAATGATCCAAGCCGGGGCGCGCATGGCCCGCCCCGGCGAGTTCACCGAACGGGCCTTTCTCAACGGTCGCATGGATCTGGCCCAGGCAGAGGCAGTCGCCGACCTGATCGAGGCGGGCTCGGCCCAGGCGGCCAACGCCGCTCGCCGATCCCTGACCGGGGTCTTCTCCCGGCGGATCGACGCCTTCGTCGACAACCTCGTGCATCTGCGCATGTACATCGAGGCGGCGCTGGACTTTCCGGAGGAGGAGATCGATTTTCTTTCGGATACCCGTCTGCGTGATCAGCTGGACGCCCTGCGTGCCGATCTTGCCGATCTGCTGTCCCGAACCGGGGAAGGGGTCCGCCTGCGTGAGGGGATGCAGCTGGTGATCGTCGGTCAGCCCAATGCCGGCAAGTCCAGTCTCCTGAACCAGCTGGCGGGCGAATCCCGAGCCATCGTCACGGAGATCGCCGGGACCACCCGAGACGTGCTGCGTGCGGAGGTCAACATCGATGGCCTGCCGCTGCACGTGATCGATACCGCCGGATTGCGGGACAGCGACGACCCCATCGAGCAAGAAGGTATCCGCCGCGCCTGGGCGGAGGTCGAGCAGGCCGACCTCGTGCTGCTTCTGATCGATGGCACCCGCGGCCACACGCCAGAGGACGACCGGACGCTCGCCCGACTTCCCGACAAGCCGCTGCTGACCGTGGTCAACAAGATCGACCTGACCGGCGAGGCGCCGTCGGAGGCGGCGGAAGACGGTGTACTGCGCCTGTCCGCCCGGACCGGGGACGGGGTCGACGTGCTGCGCCGAGAGTTGCGCCGCATCGCCGGCCTGACCGATCGCAGCGAGGATCCCTTCATCGCCCGACGCCGGCATCTCGATGCCCTGGAACAGGCGCAGCGCAGCCTCGACGAAGCCTCGCACGCGTTGGTGGCGCTGGGTGCCGGCGAACTTGCCGCGGAAAGCCTGCGCCAGGCCCAGGAATCCATGGAGATCATTACCGGGCGTTTCACGGCGGATGATCTTCTCGGCGAGATATTCGGCAGCTTCTGTATCGGCAAGTGAGGCCAGGCTGGCGTCGGCAATAGTGAGCTGTTGACCCAGCTCCGTTCTCGGTTGAAAACCGATCAGGACGGCGCTTTAATGAAAAATTGTTTTCTATCTGGGGAGGGCTGATCTCATGCTGTCGATGGGATATGAGCCGCCGGTCGATATCCGGCAGGTGACCGGCAACGTCGTCGGACTCGGCACTCACCGGGCGCTGCAATCCAAGACCGATCTCAACGGGGTCATCACCCAGGCCAGTCGCTCCCTGGCGGAGATCTCCGGCTTTTCCGTCGACGAACTGATCGGGCAGCCGCACAACATCCTCCGGCACCCGGACATGCCGGATACGGTCTACTACCTGATGTGGCGCGAGATCCAGGCGGACCGGGAGTTCTTCGGCGTTGTGAAGAATCGCTGCAAGAACGGGGACCACTACTGGGTGCTGACCCGCGTGGCGCCGATCGTCCGCAAGGGCGAGAAGGTGGGTTATACCTCGGCCCGGTTCCTGCCGCGCGCCGAGCTGGTGCCCGACTGGGAAAAGCTTTTCGCCGACATGCGTCACGCGGAACAGTCGAGCCAGTACGGCGACGAACGTCGTTTCAAGCCGGCCATCGACGTCATCGACCGGTTCGTCCACCGCCACGGCTACGGCACGCTTCAACAGATGGTGCTTTCGGCACGGGCATGAGCCACGGTCGGACTGGCGGCAACTCAGCGGCGCAGCGTCCGGATCCCGGTAGCCTTCCCGCCACCGTCTACGTGTCGCCGGATCGACCCTGGTTCCGCCTGGAGCCGGTGGTCGAATCCCGTCTTCCCCTGGTGGCGGCGCTGGCCGAGTCGATCTGGTGGAAGTGCTATCCGCCCATCATCGGTGCCGAGCAGGTCCACTACATGCTTGGTCGCGGTTATTCGCTTCCTTCCCTGCGCCGCCAGGCCCGCGCAGGCGCCCGCTTTCTGCTGCTGCGGGCCGGCCCGCATTCGATCGGTTTTCTCGCCTGGCAACCGGCGAACGGCGAGGCGTTTCTCGACAAGCTTTATCTCGAACCGGACTATCACGGACTCGGCCTGGGACGGATGATGCTGGCCGCGGTGGCTCACGCCGCGACCGTGGCCGGGCTCGATGCCGTCTCGCTGCGCGTAAATCGCGACAATCGGTCGGCCATCCGTGCCTATCGTCGGGCCGGGTTCGAGGTGGTCGCCGAGGACGTCAAGCGCATCGGTGGCGGTTTCGTCATGGATGACTACCTCATGCGACTCAATCTTGATTGCTGCCGTTTGATAGAATCCACGGACAGCCGGTCGCTCTGGAGCGGTCGCCAATGCTCTCAGCCCTGGAGGTGATCGATGCAGGGCGATGTCTCGAATCCGAATCGGCCCGAGGCCTTTCCTGACGGGGTCAGACAGGTAACCTGCCGGGATTGCCTGGCCGAGGCGACCACCGGACTGGGTTTCTCCTTCTCGATGGCGTTCCAGCCGATCGTCGACACCGAACGCGGCGAGGTCTACGCCTACGAGGCCCTGGTGAGGGGAAGAACGGAGAGTCGGCAGCGAGCGTGCTCTCGAGTGTGGGTGACGCCAACCGCTATTACTTCGACCAGGCCGCCCGGGTCACGGCAATCCGGCTGGCCACCGAACCGGGCATCGACGCTCACCTGAGCATCAACTTCATGCCCAACGCCGTGTACAAGCAGCAATCCTGCATCCGGGCCACCATGGAGGCGGCTCGGATCTACGGCTTCGATCCAGAGCGCCTGATCTTCGAGGTCACCGAGGCGGAGAAGATCGACGACCGCCCACATCTGCGCCGGATCTTCGACGAATACCGGGAGCAGGGATTGATGCGCGCGATCGACGACTACGGCGAGGGATTCGCCGGACTGAATCACCTGATCGAGCTCGAGCCGGATCTGGTCAAGATCGATCTCAACCTGGTCCGGGGCGTCGATCGGCACCGGAGCCGACAGGCCGTGATCCGCTCGACCGCCCTGCTATGCGAGGAAATGGGTATCCGGCTGATTGCCGAAGGCGTCGAGACCCGGGAGGAATTCGAAACTCTGAGGGACATGGGCTTGTCTCTGTTCCAGGGCTACTGGTTCGCCAGGCCCGGCTTCGAGAGCCTCCCCCAACCGAACATGCCGTGAATGTCACGCGGAGCGAAATCAATTGACTACCGAAAAAAATGAATCGAACACCATCCGGCTAACCCAGTACAGCCATGGCGCCGGATGTGGCTGCAAGATCTCTCCCGCGCTGCTCGACGACATGCTCGCCTCGACGCTCACGCCCGTGCAGCCCGACGCGCGCCTGATCGTCGGGAACGACTCGCGCGACGATGCCGCCGTGTTTGATCTGGGTGACGGTACGGGCGTGATCAGCACCACCGATTTCTTCATGCCCATCGTCGATGACCCGTTCACCTTCGGCCGGATCGCGGCGACCAACGCCATCAGCGATGTTTACGCCATGGGCGGCGAGCCCATGCTCGCCATCGCCATCCTCGGCTGGCCGATCGACCGGCTCGGACCCGAGGTGGCCGCCGCGGTAATCGATGGTGGCCGAAGCGCCTGCCATGATGCCGGCATCACGCTTGCCGGCGGGCATTCCATCGACGCTCCGGAGCCGATCTTCGGTCTGGCCGTCACCGGCCGGGTCAAGCTCGACCAGCTCAAGTGCAACGACCGCGCCCGGGAAGGCGACCTGCTGTTCCTGACCAAGCCGCTCGGCGTGGGCATACTGACCACCGCGCAGAAGAACGGCGTGCTGGACGAGGCACATGCGCACCTGGCACCCGAGAGCATGATGCGGCTCAACCGCATCGGTCGCGATCTGGCCGCCATCGAGGCCGTGACCGCCATGACCGACGTCACCGGTTTCGGACTCGGCGGGCACCTGCTGGAGTTGTGTCGCGGGAGCGATCTGCGTGCCGAGATCGACGTGGATGTCCTGCCCCTGATCGAGGCGGTGGCCGACTACATCGCGCAGGGACAGATGCCCGGCGGGACCGGCCGGAACTACGCGAGCTACGGGCACGATCTCGGCGAACTGAGCGAACATGCCCGGGCCGTGGTCTGCGATCCCCAGACCTCGGGCGGGTTGCTGGTGGCCGTGCGCCCCGAGGCGGCAGACCGGGTCAGCGCGTTGCTCGAGGCCGAGGGGCTGCATTCGCGACCGATTGGCTCGCTCGCGGCGGCCGCTGATGGCCCCCGCGTGACCTTCCGCGAGCGACGATGAGCATGGCAGGGACGCGCGACCTGCCCGTCGTCACCGACCTGGCTTCGGTCTTCATCGAGGATCGGCCGCTGATGGACGTGCGCGCCCCGATCGAGTTCGGCCAGGGTGCCTTCCCTCGGGCGCACAACCTCCCGCTGCTGACCGACGATGAGCGCCACCAGGTCGGTATCCGCTACAAGGAGGCCGGTCAGGAAGCGGCGATCGAGCTGGGCTACCAGCTGGTCGACGAGGCGGAAAAGGCCGAGCGGGTCGAGCGGTGGCAGGCCTTTGCCGAAGCCCATCCCGGAGGGGTGCTGTACTGCTTCCGCGGCGGGCTGCGTTCGCGACTGACCCAGCAGATGCTGCACGAGGCCACCGGCATCGCCTATCCGCGCATCGCCGGTGGTTACAAGGCGCTGCGCCGCTTCCTGCTCAACACGCTCGAGGAGGCGTCGCCCACCGCACCGCTGCTCATGCTCGGCGGTCGGACCGGTGTGGGCAAGACACCGTTCCTGTTCCGCTTCGAGCGATACATCGATCTCGAGGGACGTGCGCGCCACAAGGGGTCGGCCTTCGGGCGGGAGCCGGTGCCGCAGCCGCAGCCGATCGACTTCGAGAACCAGGTGGCCATCGATCTGCTCCGGTTGCGTCATCGCTCACCGGACGCCCCGATCCTGGTCGAGGACGAGGGCAAGATGGTCGGTGCCCGGCAGGTGCCGCCCGCGCTGTTCGAACGGATGAGTCGTTCCCCGCTGGTCGTCATCGAACGTCCGATCGAGGAGCGGGTCGAGCAGAGCCTCAAGGACTACATCATCGACCTGGAGGCCGGTTACCGGGAGACGCTGGATACGGAGGCTGCCGGTGCCGAACCCCACGTGCGCGAGCACATCCTCGGGGCCATCGACCGGGTGGCCAGGCGGCTGGGCGGCGTGCGCCACCAGCGCGTGCGCGGCATGGCCGAGTCCGCGCTGGATGCCTGGTACGAACACGGCGACCGCGAGGGCCTGCGCGAGCTGATCCGGGTGATGCTGGTCGAGTACTACGATCCGATGTACGACTACCAGCTGCGCCACAAGCGCGACCGCATCCGGTTCACCGGTTCTCCCGACGAGGTCGCCCAATGGCTGGAGGCCCGCGGCCTGCGGGCCCGCTGACTGTCCGGAGACGCCGGAAACGGATCGGTCCTTCGCCGATGCCTTTCCTGCCCTGAGGGTGTGTCGGCGTGCTCCAAGCGGTAGACTTGCCCCCGCGTCGCAATCCATCAGAACCAGATCATGCCTGCACCTCCGGATTCCATCGCAGACAGCCGCCGGGACGACCTGTTCCGCGAACCACGATCGCCTGCCGCCTTTCGCTTCGACGAGGCGGTGGCGGCCGTGTTCCCGGACATGATTTCGCGTTCCGTGCCCGGCTACCGCTTCAATCTCGAGCTGG
This sequence comes from Guyparkeria sp., assembly GCF_041687595.1. Taxonomy (NCBI): domain Bacteria; kingdom Pseudomonadati; phylum Pseudomonadota; class Gammaproteobacteria; order Chromatiales; family Thioalkalibacteraceae; genus Guyparkeria; species Guyparkeria sp. The sequence goes on from NZ_JAWLBP010000011.1 coordinate 21,508, forward strand.
TCGCGGCCATCGCCCGTCGCCATGTCCAATCGCATACGCGGGTCTATGATCTGGGCTGTTCGCTCGGTGCCATGACGCTCTCGATCCGCTCGGCGCTGACGTCCCTCGCCGAACCGCCGGAGGGCGTGGAGATGATCGGTGTGGACAGCTCTTCGGCGATGATCGATCGGGCGCGCAGCCAGCTGGCCGCCTTCCAGTCTCCGTACCGGACGGACCTGACCTGTGCCGACCTGCAGCAGGTGGCCGTGGAACAAGCATCGCTGGTGATACTGGGCTATACGTTGCAGTTCATCCCCGTGGAGGAACGAGACACGGTGATCGAGCGCATCCGGGCCGGGCTGGTTCCCGGCGGTGTGCTGGTGCTGGCCGAGAAGGTCCACGAGCCGGATGCTGATGCCGAGCGACTGATGACGGAACTGCACCACGACTTCAAGCGCGCCAATGGCTATTCGGAACTCGAGATCGCTCACAAGCGCCAGGCGCTGGAGAATGTCCTGCGCACCGAAACGGTCGCGGATCACGAATCGCGCCTGCGAAAGGCCGGGTTTGATCATGTCGTCATGCTCTCCCGCCACTACGGGTTCTGCCTGTGGCTGGCGCAAGTGGGCAGGAAAACAACGGATCCGTCTCCGGCCGGTCGACGAAGGCCGCCGGAGAGGGAACCCTTCGAGGGTTGAACGGACATAATTGTCTGGCGGGCATAACGCCTGCGCGTGGGTCTCGTGACTAGCCGACAGGGAAACGGTTCATGACAATCAGAAGCAGAACAATTCAGACCGCCCCCTTGCGCCTGGCCGGACGGGGGCTCGCGATGTCGACGCTGTTCCTGGCGGGGACGGTGGCGGCACAGCCGGGCCTCATCGCCGATGAGACGGGGTGGTCGGGCCAGATTGCCCCGCTGGTCGGGGTGATCTCCAGCCGGTCGAATCTGGCGGTCTCCAGCGACCAGAAGGAGATCGACTCGCTCTACCGCCTGTCGTCGCGCGAGTATCGCCCGATTGGCGGCGCCCTGGGCCGGGTCGACTACACCATCACGCCCGGCAGGCTCGCGCTGTACGCGGGGACGCCACGCACGGCATTCCAGGACGGCGAGATATCGATCGAGGTCGGTGCACGCTACCGTCTGGGCGATGCCGGGGTGCTGAGTGCGGGCGTGATCCCGACGAGCGTGGCCGGCAACGAGGTCTGGTCGGACCCCTTCGTCACCGGCCAGCCACGCACGGCGACGGATGCAAGCCGCCGTGGCCTGCACCTGGGCATGGCCGCCATCGGCGGCACCGGACTGTCGGTGGATTACCACCTCTTCCGTCATGAGATCGACGAGGAGCGTTCCGGTGTGGCACTCGGACTGTCGGCGGCCGATCGGGCCCTGCTCGATCGTGACGCCACCGAGCATCGAGTCGACCTGAACTATCGCCTTCCGGCCGTTTCCGGCATCACGCTGACACCTGGCCTGCAGTACCGTCGCATGGACGCCGACGGCGAGGCCAATCGTGGCTGGCTCCTTCGCCCGCAGATGACCGCGCAGTGGCAGGTCGATCGGCTGAGTCTTTCCCTGACGGGCTTCTATGGCGTGGATCGCTATGACGTGCGTCAACCGGTCTACGACGAATACCGTGACGCCGAGCAGCTGGGCGTGGTGGCCGGCGTTCGCTACGCCGAACCTTTCGGTTGGTCGAACTGGTCGGTGGATGCCTGGGGCGTCTGGTCCGACACCGACTCGGATATCCGTTTCTACGATCAGCAGACCGGGGTGTTCGCCGTCGGCCTGGGGTATCGCTTCTGACAATGTCCGCCTTCCGCGACGATCCGGACGTGCGCCTCGGAGCCGAGCGGGTCGCGGCCCGCAATGCCGTGACCCTCCCCCGCTTCGGGCTGCCACTCGACGAGTGGATCGCCCGTGACTGGCTGGCGATCAATCACGGCGACTGGCCGCGCTGGCTGGCCGCGATCGGGCGGTTGCCGGAGCGTCCCGCCGATGCCGTCAATCATCTCGATCGACCGGCGATCACGGCCACCGCCCCTTCCGGCACGCCGCCGGGGCTGGAGGAGATGCTGCGGGACCTGATTCCCTGGCGGAAGGGTCCCTACGATCTGTTCGGGGTGCACATCGATACCGAGTGGCGCTCGGACCTGAAATGGGACCGGCTGGTCGACCATATCCAGCCGCTGGCCGGGCGGCGTGTCCTGGACGTCGGCTGCGGCAACGGCTACCACCTCTGGCGCATGCTCGGTGCCGGTGCGGATGCCGCCCTGGGCATCGATCCCACCTGGGTATTCGCCGCGCAGTTCCATGCCGTGGCGCAGTTGCTCGGCGAGGCCCGCGCCGGGATCGTGCCGACCCCGCTGGAGCGCTTTCCCCATCGACCGGTGTTCGACAGCGTCTTTTCCATGGGCGTTCTCTATCACCGCCGCGATCCCTTCACCCACCTTTCCGAGCTCAAGGCCTGCCTGCGCCCCGGCGGCGAACTGATCCTCGAGACCCTCGTGGTCGAGGGCGACGAACGGACCATTCTCACCCCGGCCGATCGGTATGCTGGCATGCGCAACGTGTGGTTCCTGCCCAGCCCGGCAGTGGTCGAGCGCTGGCTCACGCGGATGGGTTTCGTCGAGCCGAAGCTGGTCGACGTGGCGGTGACGACCGAGACCGAGCAGCATCGCACCGAGTGGTTCGGCGACCGCCAGTCGCTGGCAGACTTTCTCGACCCGCAGGATCCCGCCCTCACCCGCGAGGGTCTGCCGGCTCCGCGGCGCGCGATATTCACCGCCCGTCGCCCGGGTTGATCCCGTCATTTCGGGGGATCAACCGGACGACGAGAACCAGCGGTCCAGGTTGCGGTAGCCGATCGCCTCGCCCAGCGCCGTGGCGTCGATCTCTGGGCGCTGGTCATAGTCGGCGATGGTGCGGGCGAGCTTGAGAATCCTTTCGCGGGCGCGACCGGACAGCCCCAGCTTCTCGATCGCCTGGTTGAGCATCGTCCGCTCCGCCGGACCGAGTGGCGCCTGGTCGGCGACCCCGCGGGCGTCCAGCCGGGCGTTGATCCTTCCCTGACGACTCAGCATGCGTTCGCGTGCAGCAACCACGCGCGAGCGCACCATGGAGCTGTCTTCGCCATCCTGCTCGGCGCGATCCAGGTCCGTGGCCGGGACGCGCGGTACCTCGAGATGGATGTCGATACGATCGAGCAGCGGCCCCGAGATCTTCGCCCGGTAGCGCTGGGCGGCACGCGAATGGATCTCGGTCCCCTGCGGCGAGGGATTCATCGCCGCGATCAGCTGGAATGCTGCGGGAAATGTGGCCTGCCTTGCGGCGCGCGAGATCATCACCTCTCGGGATTCCATCGGCTCGCGCAGTGCCTCGAGCACGCGGCGGTCGAACTCGGGCAGTTCGTCGAGGAACAGCGTGCCGTGGTGGGCGAGCGAGATCTCGCCCGGACCGGGTTGCGATCCCCCGCCGATCAGGGCGACGGCCGACGCCGAGTGGTGAGGTGCCCGGAACGGACGACGACCGAAGTGCGCCGGATCGAATCCCGCCGGGGTCACGGCCGCTACCTCGGCGGCGGCCAGGGCTTCCTCTTCGGTCATCGGCGGCAGGATGCCTGCCAGGCGCCGGGCCAGCATGCTCTTGCCAGCCCCGGGTGGGCCGACGAGCAACAGGTTGTGCCCACCGGCCGCCGCAATCGCCAATGCCCGCTTGGCCCGCGGCTGACCGCGGACGTCGGCCAGATCCCCGTCGGCGGCCGGGTCGATGCCTTCCGGGGCGTGGTGTCTCAACGTCTCGAGTTCTCGTTCGCCCGCCAGAAAGCCCACCAACTCGGCGAGATGGTCGACCGTATGGCCCCGGACACCGGGGATCAGTTGTGCCTCGTGGCGACCTTCCCCCGGCAGGATGAGCTCGCGCCCGGCATCTCTTGCCGCCCGCGCGGCGGACAGAGCACCGCGGATGGGGCGAACGGATCCGTCCAGTGAAAGCTCTCCCAGGCATTCGATGTGTCCCAGCCGGTCGCGAGCCGTCGCCGGCAACTGATCGGTGGCGGCAAGAATGGCCACGGCGATGGCCAGGTCGAAGCGGGCGCTTTCCTTGGGGAGGTCGGCAGGGGCGAGGTTGACCGTCAGTCGCCGAGGCGGGAACTCGAATCCCGAGGAAAGAATGGCGGCACGTACGCGGTCGCGGCTTTCGCGCACCGCCGTTTCCGGCAGGCCGACCAGGGTGAAGGCCGGCAGGCCGGCGGAGACATGTGCCTCGACGGTCACCAGCGGGGCGCTGATACCGAGCAGGGCACGACTGTGGATCTTGGCGATTGGCATGTCCGTATGCCTCGCAATGGAAGTTGGATCGGGGCATGGCGCCCCGGCCGTCAGCTGGAAAGGTCGCCTTCCTCGGGATAGCTCTTGTGCGGATGGCGTCCCTCGAGCTGCGCTTCGAGGTCGCTTACCCGCTGGTCGAGGGCCTCGAGCTTGGCCCGCGTGCGTGCCAGCACCTGGGTCTGGACGTCGAATTCCTCGCGGGTGACCAGATCCATGCGGGAAAAGCCGTTGCTCACGGCCTGCCGCACGGCCTTCTCGAATTCCTGCTTGCCTTCGCGCAGGCTCTCGGGCATGGCCTGCTCGATGCGCTGGGAGATCTCTTCAATCGTGTTCGTGATGGACATCTCGTTACCTCTGCCTGTGGGGTCACCGGGTGGTCCGCGCCGACCGCCAGTCGAACCACGGGCCGATCGAAACCTGATTGTTGGTGATACCCGACGAGTATGCAACTGCGGGTCAAGGTTCTCGTCGTGCCGGTAGCCAGGGCCGGAGGGGGCAACGCGTCGCTCGGGGTCTGCACCATAGGGGAGCGGACCGGGCGAGACGCGGCCCCATTTTGGGGAGAGGCCTGCGGAGTCGGTTGAAGCAATCGACTTGATGTCTTCACAAGGTACTGAAGTAAAAAGGAAAAAACAAATTGGCACGGCCGATGCAGAACAGGGGCTGAACCCTAACGTTCACCTCATGGAGCAAGACAAATGAAAAAGACCCTCATCGCGACCAGTATCGCTTCGGCCGTCAGCCTGTCGGCCCTCACCCTTCCCTCCGTGGCCGCCGCAGAGGTTTCCGCAAATGTCGGCGTCGTGTCCAACTACTTCTTCCGCGGCATTACGCAGACCGACGACAGCGCGGCCGTTCAGGGCGGCCTCGACTACGGGCACGAGTCCGGCTTCTACGCCGGCACCTGGGCGTCTACCGTCGACTTCGGCGATGGAACCAGCTACGAGCTCGACCTGTATGCCGGGTATGGCGGCAGCATCGGTGCACTCGGTTACGACGTCGGCTACATCTACTACGCCTATCCGGACGGGGACGATCTCGACTTCGGCGAGATCTACGGCTCGCTCTCCTACAGCTACCTCACCGCCGGGCTGGCCTACACGGTCAACTCGCAGGCCAGCGGCGAGAGTGCCTTCGACACCGGCGACATCTATTACTACGCCGGCGTGGACGTGCCTTTCGGCGAGTCGGGCTACAGCGGCAGCCTGTACTACGGCTACTACACTTTCGATGCTGACAGTTCGACCAACGAACTGGATTACGGCCACTGGAGTGCCGGGCTGTCGAAGGATGCCGGAGACTTCGGTTCCTTCGGCCTCAACCTGGAAATGGCTGATGTCGACGAAAACCACGGTTTCGGCGATCCCAACTCCGACGATCTGAAGCTCTGGATCAGCTGGTCCAAGTCGTTCTGACCGCCCATCACGGACAACCGGGCCGGTGACCGGCCCGCATCCGAGGAGAGACCCATGAAACTGATTACGGCAATCATCAAGCCCTTCAAGCTCGACGACGTGCGCGAGGCGCTGGGCACGGTGGGCGTGAAGGGCATCACCATGACCGAGGTCAAGGGCTTCGGTCGCCAGAAGGGCCACACCGAGCTCTACCGGGGCGCAGAGTACGTGGTCGACTTCCTGCCCAAGGTCAAGCTGGAAATGGTCGTCGACGACAACCTGGCCGACCAGGTGATCGAGGTGGTCACCAACGCGGCGAGCACCGGCAAGATCGGCGATGGCAAGATCTTCGTCTCGCCGATCGAGGAAGCCATTCGCATCCGTACCGGCGAGACCGGCGCGGACGCCCTTTAAGCGGAGGATTACACCGTGGAAACTCAAGTCATCGAACTGGGCTATGCCCTCGATACGTTCTACTTCCTGATCGCGGGTGCCTTCGTCATGTGGATGGCGGCGGGCTTCACCATGCTCGAGGCGGGACTGGTGCGCTCAAAGAGCACCGTCGAGATCCTGACCAAGAACATCGCGCTGTTCTCGATCGCCTGCGTGATGTACATGGTGGTGGGCTACAACATCATGTACAGCGACGGCATCTCCAGCATCATCCCGGGCCTGAGCTTCTTCCTGGGCGCGGACAACACGGCAGCCGAGGTCGTCGCGAGTGGTGGTGACATCTACTACTCCAACATGGCCGATTTCTTCTTCCAGGTCGTGTTCGTGGCCACCGCCATGTCGATCGTCTCCGGCGTGGTCGCCGAGCGGATGAAGCTGTGGGCCTTCCTTGCCTTCACCGTGGTCCTCACCGGCCTGATCTACCCGATCCAGGGCTACTGGAGCTGGGGTGGCGGCATCCTGAGCGATCTGGGCTACTCCGACTACGCAGGCTCGGGCATCGTTCACTTCACCGGTGCGGTTGCCGCTCTGGCGGGTGTGCTGCTGCTCGGTCCGCGAAAGGGCAAGTTCGGCCCGAACGGCCAGGTCAACGCCCTGCCGGGTGCCAACCTGCCGCTGGCGACCCTGGGTACGTTCATCCTGTGGCTGGGCTGGTTCGGCTTCAACGGCGGCTCGGAGCTCAAGGTATCTGATGTCGGTTCAGCCAACGCCGTCGCTCAGGTGTTCACCAACACCAATCTCGCGGCTGCCGGTGGCGTGATCGCGGCGATGATCGCCTCGCGCCTGACCTTCGGCAAAGTCGACCTGACCATGGTGCTCAACGGCGCGCTGGCGGGCCTGGTCGCCATCACCGCCGACCCGGCCTCCCCGTCGGCCCTGCTGGCGACCGTCATCGGTGCCATCGGCGGCGTGATCGTGGTCTTCTCCATCGTCGGCTTCGAGAAGATTCGCATCGACGATCCGGTCGGCGCCCTGTCGGTGCACGGCGTGGCTGGTATCTGGGGTGTGCTCGCGGTGCTCCTGTCGAACGACGAGGCGACCCTCGGCGGCCAGCTGGCGGGTCTTGCCCTGATCGGCGGCTTCGTCTTCGTTGCCAGCCTGATCATCTGGCTGATCCTCAAGGCGGTCATGGGCCTGCGGATCAACGAGGAGCACGAGGAAGAAGGCGTGGATTCGATCGAGTGCGGCATGGAAGCCTACCCCGAGTTCACCAACAAGTAAGGATGTCCCGACAGGGGTGTGACGGCACCAGGGAGGTGCCGAGAAGGACCAAGGCCCGGGCAGTTGCCCGGGCCTTTCTCGTGGGGCAGTCGCTCAGTCGGCGTCCGGGGAATGGAGATGATCGATGGAGTGTGCGCCGAGGAAGGCCTCGAACGCCTCGACGTGCTCCTCGGGGACGTTGATCCGGGCGGTGACTCGTTGTCCATAGTCGACCGACAGCAGCGTGGCCTGATGGTTGTCGGCCCAGTGCCGCAGGGGTTGCTCGCCGGCGAAGTCGAATTGTAGCCGGTAGGATCGCTGGGGCTGGTGCTCGGTGAGAGGCAGGTCGGCGAGAGCCAGCTGGGTGGCGCCGGAGTACGCCCGGACCAGCCCCCCCGCGCCCAGCTTCACTCCGCCGAAATAGCGGATGACCACCACGATGACGTCACCGATACCCTTGTGTCTGATCACGTTGAGGATGGGCTTGCCGGCCGTGCCGCTGGGCTCGCCGGCATCGCTCATCGCCGCGCTGGCGGCGGTCTCGGGGTTGCCGATGAGGTAGGCCCAGCAGTGGTGGCGCGCATCCGGGTGATCGGCCCGCGCCTGTTCGACGAACGCCATCGCCTCCGCGCGGCTGGCCACGCCGCCGGCGCGCGCGATGAATCGGCTCTTCTTGACCTCGAGCTCGCGCTCGATGTTCGTCGCGGGAGTGTGGAAAGGGGATTCCGACATGGGTGGTCCGGGAAACGTAAAAGCGCCTGCCGCGGGGCAGGCGCTCCATGGAGTGTTGAGTCTTCCGCGGCTCAGCGGGCGAGCTTGGACTCGACGCTGTCGCGCATTTCCCTGCCGGCGAGTTGCTCGACCACGGCCAAGGCGAAATCCAGTGCCACGCCGGGGCCCCGTCCAGTCACCACATTGCCGTCGACCACGACCGGCTCGTCCAACACTTCGGCACCGGCGGTTTCCTCGGCCGACAACGCGCCAGGGAAGTGGGTGATCCGGCGACCCTTGAGCAGGTTGGCGGCCGCGAGCACCTTCGGTGCGGCGCAGATCGCCGCGATCAGGCGGCCTTCCCGCGACTGTTCCTGCAGTCGGGCGATGACGCGCTTGTCCGCCGCGAGGTTGTTCGACCCCGGTTGCCCACCCGGCAGGATGATGGCGTCGAAGGTCGATTCCGTCCCCAGCAGGGTGAGGTTGGTGTCGGTCACGACCGTGGTGCCGCGCGCGCCGGTGGCATTGTCCTCGTGCAGGCTGGCAACCGTGAGGTCGATGTCCGCCCGGCGGAGAATGTCGACGGTCGTGATGGCCTCGAGATCCTCGAATCCCGGGGCCAGAAGGATGAGTGCCTTGCTTGCCATTGGGCATTTCCCTCCGGTTCGGTTAATGAAGGCGCCGGCGGATCACGATCCCGCCGGCGGGCGTCTTCAGCGCCGCGTGTTCCTGCTGACGATCACCATGCCCTTGAGCAGGTTGAGCGATTCGTAGAGCTGGTAGTCCCGGATGACCAGCGGCTCTTTCTCCTCGTCGTCGCCCTCACCCTCCTCGGCCTGACGGATGACGTCCATCATCTCCGACTGGCCGTTGCTCAGGTGTCCGCTGAGGCTGGCCTCGGAGATCGAGAAGGCGTCCTCGATGCTGCTGACCTTGAGCTGGTGGACGGTCACGTCCGGTTCGATGCCCTCGGCCTGGATCGAACGGCCGTCGGGGGTGTAGTAACGGGCCGTGGTCAGGCGCAGGGCGCCGCCGTCCGACAGCGGCATGATCGACTGCACGGAGCCCTTGCCGAAGGTCTTCTCGCCGACGATCAGGGCCCGGTTGCTATCCTGCAGCGCCCCGGCGACGATCTCGGATGCCGAGGCCGAACCGCCGTTGACCATGACCACGATCGGCGCCCCGTCGAGCCTGTCGCCTGTGCTGGCCTCGAAGCTCATCTTGGCGTCCGCGATGCGGCCCTTGGTGTAGACGATCTGCCCTTCCTCGAGGAAGGCGTCGACCATTTCCACGGAGCCCTGCAGTACCCCGCCGGGGTTGTTGCGCAGGTCCAGCACCAGGCCCTTGAGCGCCTCGCCGTCGTTTTCCTTCACCAGTTCGTCGAGCGCCTCGAGCATCTGTTCGACGGTCCGTGACTGGAACTGCGAGACGCGGATGTACCCCATGCCCGGCTCGAGCAGTTCGTGCCGCACCGACTCGGTCTTGATGACCGCGCGGGTGATGGTGAACTCCAGCGGCTTGTTTTCGCCCTCGCGAGCAATGGTCAGGTCGATGTCGGTGCCCGGCTTGCCGCGCATCTTCTTGACGGCTTTCTCGAGATCCAGATCCTGGGTCAGCTCGCCGTCGATGCGGATGATCTTGTCGCCTGCCTCAAGCCCGGCTTCCTTGGCCGGCGTGTCGTCGATCGGAGCGATAACCGTCAGCACGCCGTCCTTGATGCCCACCTGGATGCCCAGGCCGCCGAACTCGCCGGAGGTGGACTCGCGCAGGCTCTTGAACTCCTCCTGATCGAGGTAACCCGAGTGCGGATCGAGTTCCGAGATCATGCCCCGGATGGAGTTCTCGATCAGTTCCGCCTCGCTGATGTCATCGACATAGTCGGAGCGCACGCGATCGAGCACATCCGAATAGGTGCGCAGCAGATCGAGCGGCACGTCCACCTCGTTTGCCCCGGGGCGTTCGGCGACCGCGTTGATGGCAATGGCGATGGCAAAACCGAAGAAGGCGGCGATACCCAGGGTCGAGGCTTTGCGGATCCAGGTGGTCATGATGGTCTCTCTAGGCATGTGCGGCGTATGCGGCTCGTCGGCCGTCCGATCGGACAGTGTTCCTGTCCGCATGGGCTCCACGGACGCATGTCGTCGGCAACGAGCATTGTCCTGATATTCGGGTCGTTTCGACCGATTGCAAGGGCATCCGTACCGGGTGTTCTCGAGCACGGGCGTCCTGTCGGTGACGGGGTGCCCCGAGCGTGCGATTACCCCACGTGGTACGGATCGTCCTGCGGACGCCCGTTTCCCTGCAAGAATAGGGTATCACCGTCGATTTGACGATCTCCAACGGCTGTCCGAATCGGGAGGGTGCTTTTCCCGCGTTAACCTCCGGCAACCTTCCGCCAAGCCGGCCAGCGCCCGGGATTGACGGGACGATTGTTGTGACGTACCTCAACGTACAGGCCCGCCTGCCCCGCGTCCATGACGCCGGATTCGCAGAGCTGCTCCCCCTGGTCCACGCGAGCGCCCTTCTCGACGTTCAACGTCTGGCAGTGTGCATAGAGGGAAAGGTAACTGTCGCGGTGCCGCAGCATCACGAGCTTGCCCCAACCCTTGAGTGAGGCGGCGTAGACCACCGTTCCCGAATCGACGGCACGCACCGGCTGGCCGCGCTCGGCACGGAAGGCGATGCCCTCGTGGCGCAGACGGCCATTGGGCAGTGAGTCGCCGTAGCCCCGCATGACCGAGCCCGCGATGGGGATGCCCCCTGAAGGAATGGGAGTCTTCTCGCCATCCCCGCCAGCCTTTTGCCGGGCCTCGTCGGCACGCGCCTGGGCCTCCTTCTCCTTCCGCGCCTCGGCCTCTTTCCGTGCCTGGGCCGCCCGGACCTCGCGGTCGAGTCGCTCCTTGCGCTCCAGCAGGGAGCGCAGGTCCGCCTGCTGCTGGTCGAGTGCTTCGCCGAGACTTGCCAACAACGTCTCCTGCCGGTCGAGGTTCTCCGCCACCTGGCGGTAGTTTGATTCCAGTGCCTCGCCCGCCTCGCGCAGCTTCTCGTCGTTCGCCTGTATTTCCTGCCGGTTGTCCTCCAGTGCGGCCTGTTGCCTGGCGAGTGATTCCCGGGCGCGCTGGATCGGTTCGATGGTGGCCTTCAGGTACTGGAGGTCGCGACGCGCCTGCAGGGAATCCCCTTCGGCCAACAGGGCCTGTAGCGCCCCGCCACGGGTCAGAGGATAGGCGGAGCGCAGGCGTGATTCGAGTTCGGCCTGCCGTTCGGCCAGTCCTTCCCTGAGCTCCGCCTCGCGGATGTCCAGCGCTTCCCGCTGCTGCTCGAGCTCGCCGCGGCGCTCGTCAAGCGCCTGGGCATGCTTGTCCAGATCGGCCAGCGCCTCCTCGTGACGTTCGAGTTCCTTGCGGGCGCGTTCGCGTTCGGCCCGGGTGGTCTCGATCTCCTCGCGCTGCGACTCGATTTCCTGCTCGATCTGGGCCGCAGAGGTCGGGGCCGGGACGACGAGGCACCATCCGGCGGTCGCCATCCAGAGGATGGCAAGGAAGTTCGGCCGTGTCATGCGCGGGAATGGAAGCAAGGTTGTCCCTGGCCGGTGGTGGTGCGACGGCTTTAGCCGGGGAGATCGCAACAAAAATGACGAAAAGCGGTAGTATACGGAATCAGAAGGGATTTCGCCGAGCGGCCGACGGTCTGCCGGGTCGCCAGTTCGGGCGAGGTCCGAACCCTTTTCATCTTACTTGGGTCAAGGCCATGAATCTGGAAACCGAGGAATACCCCGCCACTCGACTGATGGGTCGCTCCGAGGACATCGAGCGCGCCTCCCGCTCGCTCAAGGCCATGTCGCACCCGTTGCGCCTGAAGATCCTGTGCGTGCTCGGCGACGGTGAGCTCAGCGTCCAGCAGATCGTCGAAGCCGTGGGGACTACCCAGAGCAACATCTCCCAGCATCTGGCCATCCTGCGCGACAAGGGAATCCTGGCCTCCCGCAAGGACGCCAACCGGGTTTTCTACCGGGTGTCGGATGCGCGCACCCTGCGACTGATAAGCATGATGCAGGAAGTCTTTTGCCCGCTCGATTAGACTGCAATAAAATAATTATATAGATACCCTTTCGCCCGCCCTCGTTGCGGGCGTTTTGCTCACGAGAAACCTGTCTCTTTCCGCTTACCGGAGTGTTTTTGCAATGACGACCGACCGCTACGTACGCATCATCGCCGGCCTGATGATCCTGATCACCCTGGTGCTGGCGCACCTGACCGGTCAGGCCGATCTCGGCCAGCTTTCCTGGCTGTGGCTGACGGCCTTCATCGGCCTAAACTTGTTCCAGAGCGGCATCACTCGTTTCTGCCCGCTGGACTCCATCCTGGCCAAGATGGGTGTGCGTCGCGCTACCTAAAGGCCGCGCCGGCCGCGTGCCGCGGCTATTCCTGGCGCATCATCGATCGATGCGCCGTCGGTGCCTTGAATTTTCGTGCACACCCCGCCATTGTATGGCGCACTTTCCCGTGCTTATTGAGAAGGCTTCATGGAAACCTTTTTCGACTTCCTCGTGCGCCACTGGGCCCTGTCCCTGGCTGCCCTTGTCCTCATCGTGCTGCTCATCGGCAACGAGCTTTCCAGACGCCTGCAGAAGTTCGAGACGATCGATCCGCCCGAGGTCGCCCGCAAGGCCGGTCGTGACGGGGTGGCGCTGATCGACGTGCGCGAGCCCAACGAATGGCGGGAAGGCCACATCAAGGGCGCGCGGCACATACCGCTGGGCAAGCTGGAAGGCAAGCTGGGCGACCTCAGGAGCGAGGCGCCGAAGGAGATCGTCCTGTACTGTCGCTCGGGCAACCGTTCGGGCACGGCGGCGAACATCCTGGTCAAGAATGGCTTCGAGAACGTCAGTCACCTTGGCGGCGGCATCATCGCCTGGGAGTCGCAGAACTACCCCGTCAGCAAGGGCAAGTAGGCTCCACGCATGGGAGAATCGCCCGGTCAGCCGCCGATCGTCGTCTACCAGAGTCCGCTCTGTCCCTTCTGCCATTTTGCCAAGCGCCTGCTGAAGAAGCGCGGGCTGTCGTTCGACTCGATCAACGTGCAGCTCTCCCAGGCGAAGAAGGAGGAGATGATCCAGCGCAGCAAGCGGCTGACGGTTCCCCAGATATTCATCGGCGAGACTCATGTCGGCGGTTACGACGAGCTCGCCGCCCTGGACCGCGAAGACCGCCTGATGCGTCTGGTCGAGGCCGAAGCCCGCCGGGCGGGCGGCGAGCCGCCCGTCGACGGGACGTGACGCGGCCGGTCATGGCGCTATCATGACGATTCGTATCCGGCGAGGGAGAATCCGGCGATGAGCGAATCCAGACACGTGGTCTGTCCTGCCTGCGGCGGCGTCAACCGGGTGCCGGTCGATCGACTGGGCAGCGGGACCTGCGGGCGCTGCCGGCAGGCCCTGTTTCCCGGCCAGCCGGTGACGCTGGACGAGGCCGGCTTCGAGCGGCACGTCGGTCGCAACGACCTGCCCGTGCTGGTCGATTTCTGGGCCGAGTGGTGCGGGCCCTGCAAGATGATGGCGCCGGTCTTCGACCAGCTGGCCCGCGACTACAACGGTCGGCTGGTGGTGGCCAAGCTGGAGACCGAGCGGGCCCCCGGCGTCTCCGCGCGCTTCGGCATCCGCAGTATCCCGACGCTGATCCTTTTTTCCGGCGGTCGCGAAGTCGACCGCCTTTCCGGCGCGATGCCGGCCGCCCAGCTGACGCAGTGGCTGGCCGGGCACGGCATCCGCTGAACCCCATCGAACAACGACTACCAGGAAACACAGACCATGGCAGAGGGTGATCAGAACGCGGCCGGCAACGGCCAGGACGAACAGCAGTTCTTCGTGCAGAAGGTCTATCTCAAGGACCTGTCCTTCGAGTCGCCGCAGGCGCCGGACATCTTCACGCGCAACGACTGGACGCCCGAGGTCAACGTGCAGGTGGGCAACAACGCCACTCGCCTGGCCGACACCGCCTTCGAGACCGAACTGACCATCACGGTCACCGCCACGCACGAGGAGAAGACCATCTACCTCGCCGAGGTGCAGTACGCCGGCGTGTTCACCATCAAGGGCTTCGACGACGCGACCCGTCGTCAGCTGCTCGGCGCCTACTGCCCCACCCTGATCTTCCCGTACATCCGCGAGACGGTCAGTGACCTGGTGATGAAGGGCGGCTTCCCGCAGATGGTCCTTCAGCCCATCAACTTCGACGCCCTCTACCAGCAGCACATGCAGGAACGGGCGGCGCAGGGTGAAGACGCCGAATCGCGTCCGCAGTAAGCGGTTCGACGCGGGGCCGTCACATGACCCAGCCGGAACACAAGCAGATCGCGGTCCTGGGCGCCGGCTCCTGGGGCACGGCGCTGGCCTCCCTGTTGGCGGCGAACGGCGCCGAGGTGCGCCTGTGGGCACGTGACTGCGACCAGGCCACTCGCATCGACGCCGATCACCAGAACGCCCGCTACCTCCCGGGCGTGACCCTTCCCGAGGGCCTGCGCGCGACCTGCGACCTGTCGCGGGCCGTCGAGGGGGTCGAGCAGGTCTGGCTGGTGCTCCCGACGAAGATCCTGGGCGAGTTCCTGGCCTCCCATGCCGACACCCTGCCG
>NZ_JAWLBP010000011.1:36303-39409 GCF_041687595.1 Guyparkeria sp.
GACCTGTCGCGGGCCGTCGAGGGGGTCGAGCAGGTCTGGCTGGTGCTCCCGACGAAGATCCTGGGCGAGTTCCTGGCCTCCCATGCCGACACCCTGCCGCGTTCGGCCATCTTCGTAAGCGCTTCCAAGGGTTTCGAACCGGGGTCCGGGGCCCGCATCGACGAACTGGTCGAGCGTGCGCTGGGTGATGTCGCCTTCGCGGTGGTTTCCGGTCCGACTTTCGCCATCGAGGTGGCGCACGGCAAGCCGGCGGCCATTGCGGTGGGCAGCCGGGACGCGGCGGTAGCGGAGTCGGTAGCGGCCGCTCTGCGCAACGACCACATCCGGTGCTATCCAAACGACGACGTGATCGGCATCGAGCTGGCCGGTGGCTTGAAGAACGTGCTGGCCATCGCCGCCGGCGTGTCCGACGGTCTCGGTTTCGGCGCCAACACCCGGGCGGCGCTGATCACCCGTGGCCTGGCGGAGATCATGCGGCTGGGCGAGGCGATGGGCGCCCGCCCCGAGACCTTCTTCGGCCTGGCCGGGCTGGGGGATCTGGTGCTCACCTGCACCGACGACCATTCCCGTAACCGCCAGTTCGGCCTGCGGCTGGCCCGCGGCGAAACCATGGACGAGGCGGTTGCCGCCATTGGCCAGGCGGTGGAGGGCATCGGTGCCGCCCGCGAGGGACATCGGCTCGCGCAGGCCAGCGGCCAGGAAATGCCGATCACCGAGGCCGTCTATCGCGTGCTGTTCGAGGGGCTGCCGGCCCGTCAGGCGGTCACCGAGCTGCTCTCTCGCGAGCCGCGCTCCCACGAGGCCTGACCCCTCTTCGACCTCACTTCCGGTCCGGCACGATCTCCTGGATCTCCGCCCGGTGCTCACGCACCACGAAACGCACGTCCATGTCCTCGATACGCATGCCATAGACGCGGTCAGGATCGGCGTGAAAGGCCGGCCGCGGATCCTGCGCCAGGCTCTGCTCGATCAATGCCACGGTGGCCGAATCGAGGCGCTCCAGCCAGGACTCCGCCGCACCCCAGACCACCGCCAGCCGCTCCGGCGGGCTGCTCGCCCAGCCGCCACGACTGTCGGGGGGGCAGTCCGCGTAGGGCACGTGCGGCTTGACGTCCAGTATCGGCGTGCCGTCCAACAGATCCAGGCCCCCGAGATGCAGGCGCACCCGGCCGTCCTTCTCGGTCACGTCGAGCAGGCGTACCACCGAGAGACCGACAGGATTGGGACGCACCGGCGCACGCGAGGCGAACACGCCCACCCGCCGGTTTCCGCCCAGCCTCGGTGGGCGGACGGCAGGACTGTCGCCCGGCTGCATGTGGCGCTTGGCGTGGAAGACCCAGATCAGCCAGAGGTGCGAGAAGGTCTCGATCCCCTGCCAGGCGGCGGGTTGCTGCCATTCGGGCGTGGGGATCAGCAGCCCGGTGGCCGCGGGCACCACCCCCGACTGCCGCGGGATGCCGAAACCTTCGCGGTAGGGGCTTTCGACGTGGCCGATCGGCCGCAGGGTCCATTCCTCGTTCATGGCTTCTCTCCGCTGCCGGGAAAGCCCAGTTGCCGCCAGGCTTCGAAGAACGCCACCGCGGCGGCATTGGCCAGGTTGAGGCTTCGTGAGCCGGGCGCCATCGGCAGATAGAGCCGCTGTTCGGCGGGCAGCGAGTCCAGGAGTTCGTCCGGCAGGCCGCGGGTTTCCGGGCCGAACAGCAGCACGTCGTCCTCCCGGTACCGGATCTGGTCGTATCGCTGGCTGCCGCGGGTCGAGAAGGCGAGCAAACGGCGGCCCGGCAACGCTCGCCGGGCCGCGTCCAGGTCCGGGTGACGGTGCACGCAGGCCAGTTCGTGATAGTCGAGCCCGGCGCGACGCACGGCCCGCTCTTGCAGCGAAAACCCCAGCGGCTCGACCAGATGCAGGCTCGAACCGGTGTTCGCGCACAGGCGGATCAGGTTGCCGGTGTTGGGGGGGATCTCGGGTTCGAACAGCATGATCGACGGCATTTTGGCATTATAGGGCCAACGCCGACGGGGACGACGGCTCCCCGCCAACGAGACACGCATCAAGAGGTGAAGGCATGAAGGTACTGGTTATCGGTGGTGGCGGTCGCGAGCACGCCCTGGCGTGGAAGATCGCCCAGTCGCCGCGGGTCGAGAAGGTCTTCGTCGCCCCCGGAAACCCCGGCACGGCCGCCGAGGCAAAATGTCGGAACGTGCCCATCGCCGCGACCAATGTCGCCGAACTGGTCGCCTTTGCCGCCGACAATGCCATTGACCTGACCGTGGTCGGCCCCGAGGCGCCACTGGTCGAAGGAGTGGTGGACACCTTCCGCGACGCCAAGCTGCCGATCTTCGGTCCCACGCGCAAGGCGGCCCAGCTGGAGGGTTCCAAGGCGTTCGCCAAGGACTTCATGGAGCGTCACGGCATCCCGACCGCTAAGTACCGCGTGTTCGACACCGCCGCGCCAGCGATCGACTTCGTCCACGAGCACGGCGCCCCGGTGGTGGTGAAGGCCGATGGGCTGGCTGCCGGCAAGGGCGTGATCGTCGCGCAGAGCATCGACGAGGCCGAGGCGGCCATCCGCGACATCTTCGCCGGCCAGTTCGGCGCCGCCGGCGCGCGTGTCGTGGTCGAGTCGTTCCTCGAGGGCGAGGAGGCGAGCTTCATCGTCATGGTCGACGGCGAGCACGTCCTGCCGATGGCCTCCAGCCAGGATCACAAGGCCCGCGACGAGGGCGACCGCGGCCCCAATACCGGTGGCATGGGCGCCTACTCGCCCGCCCCGGTCCTCGATGACGCGATGATCGCCCGGGTGATGGAGACGGTTATCGAGCCGACGGTCGAGGGCATGGCCCTCGACGGTCTCCCGTACACGGGGTTTCTCTACGCCGGGCTGATGATCGGCGCGGACGGTGAGCCGCAGGTGCTCGAGTTCAACTGCCGCTTCGGCGACCCAGAGACTCAGCCGGTGCTGATGCGCCTGGACAGCGATCTGGTCGACCTGCTCGAAGCCGGCGTGGAAGGCCGTCTCGACCAGGTGAGCGCCCAGTGGACCCCGAAGGCGTCCGTGGGCGTCGTGCTGGCCTCCGCCGGCTACCCGGAAAGCTCGTCGAAGGG
>NZ_JAWLBP010000012.1:0-39398 GCF_041687595.1 Guyparkeria sp.
CTCCAGGTCAAGACCCTGCGCGGCAACATCCACACCCGCCTGAAGAAGCTCGACGACGGCGAGTACGACGCCATCATCCTGGCGGCTTCCGGCCTCAAGCGCGCCGAGCTGGCCGACCGCATCACGCACCGCCTCTCGGCCGAGGAGTCGCTGCCGGCCATGGGCCAGGGCGCGCTCGGTATCGAGGCGCGCAGCGACGACGCGGCGGTGCACGCGCTGATCGACCCGCTGATCGACCGTGACACCACCATCCGCGTGACCGCCGAGCGGGCCTTCAACACCCGTCTCAACGGCGGCTGCCAGGTCCCCATCGGCGGCCACGCCCTGCTGGTCGAGGACGACCAGCTGTGGCTGCGCGGCCTGGTCGGCCGCCCGGACGGCTCCGAGACCCTGCGCGACGAGATCCGCGGTCCGCGCGACCAGGCCGAGGCGCTCGGCATCGAGCTGGCCGAGCGGGTGCTGCGTGACGGGGCCGACAAGATCCTCGCCGAGGTCGGCATCGAGACCGAGGCCCCGGGGAAGGGCTGATCCGTTGAGCGACGGGAACGCCGCCCCGGTCGACCGTGTCGTCCTGACCCGCCCGGAGGGCGCCAACGACGCGCTTCGTGCCGCCCTGCTCGCCGCCCGTCCGCCGAGCATGTCGGCCGCGTTCTGCGATTATTCCCTGCTGCGAATCCTGCCGCTGGACCCGGGCGAGCTGCTCGCGGCCCTCGCCGCCATGCAGGCGTCGGACCTGGTGGTGTTCGTCAGTCCCCGCGCGGTGAGCATGGCCGGCGCCATCCGTCCGCTGCATGAATGGCCCGGGGCCCGGGTGGCCGCCGTTGGCGAGGCCACCGGCCGGGCGCTGGCCGAGGCCGGACGCCCGGCCGACTTCCTGCCCGACGGTTCAGAGGACAGCGAGGGGCTGCTCGAACGGTTGGCGCAGGTCGACATGCGCGGGCGCACCGTGTGGATCGTCCGCGGCGAGACCGGTCGCGGGCTCCTGGCCGAGCGCCTCGCCGAGCGGGGAGCGAGGCCGGTGTTCGTGCCCGTCTATCGGCGCGAGTGCACCGGCCGCTCCGACGACGCGGTGGTGCGTCGGTCCGGGCCGGGAACGGTCTGGGTCATGACCGCACCGCAGGCCATCGAGTGTCTCGCGGCGCTGGCGCATGCCAACCGGGATGGACTGCTAGACTCGACCCTGGTGGTGATCAACGAGCGCGCCCGTGACCGGGCACGCGAGCTCGGCTTCAAGGGTGAGATCGCCGTGGCCGGCGGGCCTTCGCCGGAGATGCTCGCCCGGGCCGTCTGGGACGTGGTCGGCCGGCGGGCGACCGCCGGCAGGGGGCTACAATAGATGCAGGACGTACGATCGTCGCCGGGACACCGTGTACACGGGGGATGAACATGGACAAGAAAGACGCCGACAAGCGGGCCGAGGACAAGGCGGCCGAAGCGCCTGAGAAGTTGCGGACCGATGAAAAGCCGGCCGAATCTTCCGACGAGCCTCGGATCGAGGAAAAGGCCACCGCAGCATCCGCCGCGGACGAATCACCGGCCGAGGCGACGGCGGACGAACGCGTGGATGTTGCGGCGTCGGCTGACGAGACGGGCAAGGATTCTCCCGGCGGGCAACCGGCCGCGGTCGCCGGCGAACAGAAGCCCGCCGGGGTCTCCCGCGGCACCTTCGGTTTCTGGTTGGCGCTGCTTTTCCTGGTCCTGCTCGGGCTGGCTGCCGCCGGGGGCTGGTACTTCTGGCAATTGGGCGAACGCCAGCAGGCGGCGATCGACCAGCAGAGCTCGGTCGCGGAACGGCTTGACGGCGAGCTCGCGACCGTGACGGATGACCTGCAGGCCAACCGAGCCGCTGTGGACGCACTGGAGTCACGCAGTGACGAGATCCGTCGCGAGGTCGAGTCTGCCCTGAGCGGGCGGCAGGACGAGCTCGATCAACGACAGGACCGGCTGGCCGCCCGAGTCGCCGAGATCGACGACCGTCTCAGCCGCGGCGAGATCGCCTGGAAGACCGCCGAGATCGGCTTTTTGCTGACCCGCGCCCAGGAGCGCCTGGTGATTTCCCGCGATCCGGAAGGGGCGATGACCGCCCTCGAGCTGGCCGACGAGCGACTGGCGGCCCTGTCGCGGCCGCACTGGTTGCCGCTGCGTTCGGCCATCAGCGACGCCATTGGCGAACTCGAGGCGGCCGGCGAGGGCGATCGGGTCGGCCAGGCACTGGAACTGAGGCGACTGGCCGACCGTGTCGAGGATTGGCCGCTGGCGGGCGAGGCAGAAAATGCGCGCGACGAGCCGACCCCGTCCGAGTCCGAAACGAAGGCGGAGGATTCGCCGGAGGATGCCGCCTGGTACGAGCGGGCATGGTCCGGCGCGACTTCCTGGCTAGGCTCGCAGGTCACGGTCACCCGTTCGGATACGCCCACGCGGGTGCGTGAGCGGGTCGCCACCGACCGGGAAATGCGCCTGTGGTTGACGGCCGTGCGCGAATCGCTGCTGGCCCGCGACCACCGTGCCCTTCGCACCACGGTCGACGAGGCCTCGTCCTGGCTGGAAGAACACTACGCCACGGATGCCGCCGGCCCCGCCGCGGCCCGGTCGGCCCTCGAGACCGCGCGCACCCGCTTCGCGGCCCGGGACTTCCCGCCGCTGGATGCGGTGCTCGAGACCTGGGAGAAGGGAGTGGCACAGGAAAGGGCGCTGGCCGAGGATGCTGAGCGCACCGCTTCGGCAGGCAAGGAGGCGGATCAATGAAACGCGTGATTTTCTGGATTCTCGTACTCGCGGCCCTGGTCGCCGCGGGGGTCTACTTCCTGCCCGGCGCCGGGGCGGCCATGGTGGAGTTCGCCGGCTGGCGGCTGGAAACCACGGCACTGGGCCTGGTGCTGATCGCCGTGGCGGCCCTGGTCGCGCTCCTGCTCGTCTGGCGTGTGCTGGCCGGGATCTTTCACTTGCCCCGACGCTGGGCGCGCCGGTCGGCGGACAAGCGCCGCAGGACCGCCGACGAGAAGCTGCTGCGTGCCTGGGCCGAGCGTCAGCGCCGTCACTCCGACGAGGCTCAGCGCTATGCCCTGGCGGGGGTGGAAGACGGCAGTCTCCCGCCGCTGCACTTCCAGATCGCCATCGATGCGCTGCTCGACGGCTTCGATCCGTCCCGGCAGGGGGTTGCCACGCGGTCACGCGAGGACTCCCGGAATGCGATCAATGACCTGTTCGAGACGGTTGTCCGCCGCTTTCCCAAGTTCGCCGAGTTTCTGCGGCTGCACATCGTGCAGCGACTGATGAGCCTGGGTGAGATCGAGTGGGCGCGGGAGCTGGTCGAACCGCTCACCGAGACCCACCCGCGCGACGAGGCGATCCTGCTGATTCGCGCCCAGCTGCTCGAGCATGCCGGGGACTGGGAAGCGCTGGCCAAGCTGCTGCCGACCCTTCGGCGGATCAAGAGCAACCGGCTGACCGGTGACGAGCTCCTCAGACTCGAGCGCACAGTGTTGCTGGGGCGCATGGAGGCCGCGGCCCGACGCCGCGACCTGGATGTGCTCTCGCGGCTGTGGGCCGAGGCGGGACTCAACGTGACGCAGAATGCCGGGGTGACCATCGCCTATGCCCGGGCGCTGCAGCGTAGCAATGCCGGCCAGGCGGCCACCGAGATCCTCGAGAGGCGCCTGTCGAGGCATCGCGACGCGGCGACGCTGCGTGCCTGGGCCGATCTCGATCACAGCGACCCGGCCGAGGCCCGCAAGCGCCTCAAGCGACTGGTGCCCGAGGAGTGGAACGAGCCGGCCAATGCCCCGGATGTCGCCCATGCCGGTGAACGGTCGGCCTTTGCCTACGCCATGGCGAAGCTGGCGCTCGAGGAGGGGGACCCGTCGGCCGCGCAGCTCTGGATCGGACGCCTCGGCCAGCTCGACCAGGATGTCCGTTACCTGGCCATCGCCGCGCGCGTGCACGCCCGGCTGCGCGACAGCACCGAGGCGTCGCTGCTCTACGAGCGGGCGCTGGCCCTCGCGGGTATGGAGGCCGGCATGACGGCAGCCGATGGCCGCTGAGGCCAAGGCCGCGCTAGCCGACCTGCGCGTTTTCCTGGATCGTCTCGAGTCCCGCGGCGAGCTGGTGCGGGTCACCGAGCCGGTCTCTCCCGACCAGGAGATGACCGTGCTGGCCGACCGCGTGCTGCGGGCTGGCGGACCGGCCCTGCTGATCGAGAACCCCACCGGCTTCGACACCCCCGTCCTGCTCAATCTCTTCGGTACGCCCGAGCGCGTCGCCCAGGGCATGGGCGGGCAGTCGCTGGCCGACCTGCGCGAGATCGGCCGGCTGCTGGCCTTCCTCAAGGAACCCGATCCGCCGGCCGGTCTCAAGGAGGCCTGGCAGAGTCTGCCCATCTTCAAGAAGGTGCTGGACATGGCCCCGCGCCGGGTGCGAAAGGCCCCGGTGCAGGAGGTCGTTCTGGAAGGCGACGAGGTGGATCTGTCGCAGTGGCCGGTGCAGACCTGCTGGCCGGAGGACGCCGCCCCGCTGATCACCTGGGGGCTGACCACCACCCGCGGCCGGCCGCGCAAGGGCGGCGGCCTGTCGGCGGACCCCGAGGATGCGGCCGCCTCGGGCCGGGAACGCCTGAACATGGGGATCTACCGCCAGCAGGTGGTCGGCCGCAACCGGGTGATCATGCGCTGGCTGGCCCACCGCGGCGGCGCACTGGACTTCGCCCACTGGCAGCAGACGCACCCCGGCGAACCCTTCCCCATTGCCGTGACACTGGGCGCCGACCCCGCCACGATCCTCGGGGCGGTCACCCCGGTGCCCGACACCCTGTCCGAATACGCCTTCGCCGGGCTGCTGCGCGGCGAGCGCACGCGGCTGGTCCAGTGCCTGTCGCACGACCTGCTGGTGCCGGCGAACGCGGAGATCGTCCTCGAGGGCTTCATCCACCCGGACGACACGGCGGTCGAGGGCCCCTTTGGCGATCACACCGGCTACTACAACGAGACCGAGATCTTCCCGGTGATGACCGTCGAGCGCATCACCCACCGGAAGAACCCGATCTATCACAGCACGCACACCGGTCGACCGCCGGACGAGCCCGCCATCCTCGGCGTGGCGTTGAACGAGGTGTTCGTGCCGCTGATCCAGAAGCAGTTCCCCGAGATCGTCGACTTCTACCTGCCGCCGGAGGGTTGCTCCTACCGCATGGCGGTGGTGTCGATGAGCAAGCAGTATCCGGGGCACGCCAAGCGCGTGATGATGGGTGTGTGGAGTTTCCTGCGCCAGTTCATGTACACCAAGTTCGTCATCGTGGTGGACGACGACGTCGACGCGCGCTCCTGGGAGGACGTGATCTGGGCGATGACCACCCGCATGGACCCGGTACGCGATACCCACCTGGTGGAGAACACCCCGATCGACTATCTGGACTTCGCCTCGCCGGTCTCGGGTCTCGGCGGCAAGATGGGGCTGGACGCCACCTCCAAGTGGCCGGGGGAGACCGACCGCGAATGGGGTCGGCCGATCCGGCCCGACCCGCGTGCCCAGGCGGCCATGGCGGAGGTGTTCGAGCGGGTGATGGTCGAGGCCGAACGCCGGGCTGGCGAGGGCTGATCCCCGAGGGTCAGTGGGGCCCGCCGGCCCAGGGCTGGGCGATGCTCATCGCGATCGGGATGTGGTCCGAGCCGCCCAGTGGACGCGCTTCGGTGCCGCGGATGTCGAGCGCCTGACTCACCGCGATATGGTCGATGGCCCGTTGCGGCTGCCAGCGCGGGTAGGTGGGGGGCGACAACCTTGGGAGCTTCAGGCCGTTTTCCACCAGCCACTGGCGCAACCCCGGATCGTCGGGTTCGCAGTTGAAGTCGGCCATCACCACCACGAAGCCGGGCACGTTGCAGAGCTCGCCGAGCTGCTCGAACTGCATCCGCCGTGCTCCCCGCCCCAGCGCCAGGTGGGTGTCGATCACCCGAAGCGGCTCGCCGTTCCAGAGATAATCCGCGAACAGCGCGCCCCGGCCGGGCATGCGTCCGGACAGCGGTTGCTGGTTGATGGCGATGGGCTCGATACGGCTGAGTAGCCCCAGGGCGTGCTTGCCGAACTGCCCCAGGTCGCGGTTGACGCGCACGGCCCAGTGGGCCAGGTCGGCCCGCTCGGCCAGGTATTCGGCCTGGTTGAGGAAGCGGCTGCGGATCGAGCCGGCATCCGCCTCCTGCAGCCCGATGATGTCGAAGTGGGACAGCGTCGCGCCGATGGTGTCGAGGCTCCGCTTGCGGTCGGCACTGGGCAGCAGGTGTTTCCAGCCGCCGAGGATGTAGTCGCGATACCGGTGGGTGGCGATGCCGACCTGGATGTTGTGGGAGAGCAGGCGGAGCGGCTGGTTGCCGCGAACCTCGGAGAAATCCGTCGGGCCTCCGGCGACCCCGGGGCTGCACTCGAGGCACCGCCTGGTCGCCGCGCGCGCCATCAGCCGCCCACCAGGGTCTCGCCGAGTCGCCGCGTGAGGTGTTCGTTCTCGCGGTAGTCCACCGGCACGTCGATGACGCAGACCTCGTCGCTTGCCATGGCGTCCTTGAGGATGGGCAGCAGGCCGTCGCCCGATTCGACCCGGTAGCCCTTCGCCCCGAAGCTCTCGGCCAGCTGGACGAAGTCCGGGTTGCCGAAGTGGACCCCGGTGCTGCGGCCGAAGCCGCGGCGCTGCTTCATGTCGATCAGGCCGTAGCCGCCGTCGTTCCAGATCAGCACGATGATCGGTGTCTTGCAGCGTACCGCGGTCTCCAGTTCCTGCACGTTCATCAGGAAGCCGGCGTCGCCCGTGGCGGCCACGATCTGGCGTTCCGGGTAGAGCAGCTTGGCGGCGATCGCCCCGGGCAGGGCGATGCCCATGCTGGCAAAGCCGTTGGAGATGATGCAGCTGTTGGGTTGTTCGGAGCGGTACATGCGCGCCAGCCACATCTTGTGGGCGCCGACGTCCGAGATGACGATGTCGTGGCTGGAGAGTGCCGTGCGCAGGTCCCAGATCAGCTTTTGCGGCTTGATCGGCATGCAGTCGTCGTCGGCGTGCTGGTTCATGTCCTCGATCAGGGCCTCGCGCAGGTCGCGGAAGGCCGGGCCCTCGTGCGGGTCCCCCAGCTCGCCGAGCCGGCGCATGGCCGTGTCGATGTCGCCCACCACGCTGGCGGCGACGGGGTAGTGCGCGTCGACCTCGGCCGCCTCCGTATCCATGTGGATGATCTGCCGGTCGCGGGTGGGATGCCACAGTTGCGGGTGGTACTCGACCAGGTCGTACCCGATGCAGACGATCACGTCGGCCTGGTCGAAGCCCACGTTGACGTAGTCCTTCGACTGCAGGCCCACCGAGCCCAGCGCCATGGGGTGGCGGAAGGGGATCACGCCCTTGGCCATGAAGGTGTTGGCCACGGGGATGTTCAGTCGTTCGGCGAGATGGGCGAGCGCCTCGCTGGCCCCGGCGCGGACCACGCCGTGGCCGGCGAGGATGATCGGGTGCCGCGCCCCGTTCAGCAGGCGGGCGGCGTTCTCGAGGCTTTCCTCGCGCGGCTGGCTGGCCCCGTTCGCGGTCACCGGCAGCGGGTCGGCATGTCCCGACTCGGACGGCATGGCGGCGACGTCTTCGGGCAGTTCGATGAAACTTGCCCCACCCTTGCCGGCCTCGGCGAACTTCGCCGCCCGGCGGATCGTCTCCGGGATGGCCGAGGGGGTGACCACGCGCGAGGCGTAGCAGGTGATCGGCTCGAACATCCGCACCAGGTCGAGGACCTGGTGGGATTCCTTGTGCAGCCGGTCGATGCCCGCTTGCCCGGCGATCGCGATCAGCGGGGCGTGGTCCATGTTGGCGTCGGCCACGCCGGTGACGAGGTTCGTCGCGCCGGGACCGAGCGTGGAGAAGCACACCCCGGGCTTGCCGGTCAGCCGGCCGACGATGTCGGCCATGAAGGCCGCGCCCTGCTCGTGGCGCGTGACGATCAGCTCGATCGACGACTCGTTGAGCGCGTCGACGAAGTCGAGATTCTCCTCGCCCGGTATGCCGAAGACGTAGCGGATGCCCTCGTTCTCCAGGCAGCGGATCAGCAGTTTGGCGCCGGTACTCACCGCCGGGTCAGTCCTGCTCGTCGCGAACGTGGTCGATCAGTTCGTCGACCACCTCGACCATCTGCGCGTTGCCGCCGGCCAGGCGACCGGTGACCAGGTAGCGCCCGTCGACCAGGATGGAGGGCACGCCGCGCACTCCTGCCTCGTCGGCAATCTGGCTCGCCTTGCGGACGTGGTTGCTGACCGCGAAGCCGCGGTAGGCATCCAGGAATTCGTCACGATCCACGCCCTGTTCTGCGTAGAAGTCGGCGATCGAGTCGGCGTCGACCAGCTTGCGTTCGTGGCGGTGGATGGCGTCGAACACGGCCGTGTGCGTCTGTTCGACCGCGCCGAGGGCCTGGGCGGCGTAGAAGGCCTGCGTCAGGGGCAGCCAGTGCTGGCCGAGGGCGAGCGCGCGGCGCTCGAAGACCACGTCGTCGTCCAGGTCATCGAGCCAGGGCTCGATCTCGGCCTCGAGGTGGTAGCAGTGCGGGCAGCCGTACCAGAAGAATTCCTGAACCAGGACCTTGCCCTCGGGCGATTCGACGCTGGTGGTCACCTCGCGGTAGCCCTCGCCTTCGGCGGCGGAGGCCGTTCCGGCGAGTGTCAGCGAGACACCGAGGATCAACAGGGCCGGCAGCCTGGTACTGCGGCTGGCGACGGCGGCCAGACGGGCGGAAAGGTTCGAGAGCATCGTGACAGCGGTCATTGGAATCATTCCGATCGGTTGTCGGCGTTCATCGCCGGTTTCTGTTGGACGGGACTGGCTCGAAAACCGAGACCCTTGAATCAAGTATGGGGCAAGCCCGCTGCGGTTGCAGCCGACTGCCCCATTGTCTTCTCCGGGTCTGACGGAGCTCAGAGCTCGCCGTAGGAGTGCAGCCCGGAGAGGAACATGTTCACGCCGAGGAAGGCGAAGCTCGTGATCAGCAGGCCGCCGATACTCCACCAGGCCATGACCGGGCCGCGCCAGCCCTTGGTCAGTCGCATGTGCAGCCAGGCCGCATAGTTCAGCCACACGATCAGGGCCCAGGTTTCCTTCGGATCCCAGCTCCAGTAGCCGCCCCATGCCTCGGCGGCCCACATCGCGCCGAGGATGGTGGCGATGGTGAAGAAGGCGAAGCCCAGCGCGATGGCCTTGTACTGGATGTCGTCCATCACGGACAGCTTGGGCAGGCGGTCGTTGGGTCCGTCGCCACCCATCTTGTACTTGATCAGGTAAGCCACGCCGACCATCGCGGCGATGGCGAAGGTGCCATAGCCGACGAAGTTGGCCGGGACGTGGATCTTCATCCACCAGCTGTTGAGCGCCGGGACCAGCGGCTCGATCACGTGGGCGGCGCGGTCGTACTGGTACCACAGCAGGAAGGCCAGCGCGACGCCGATGATCAGCATCACGAAACCGCCGAGGCTGCGGTTGTTGTAGCGCTTCTCGTAGTACAGGTACAGCAGCGCGGTGAACACGGCGAACACGATGAACACCTCGTAGAGGTTGCCCACCGGGATGTGGCCGTAGTCGATGTTGATCAGGTAGGACTCGCGCCAGCGCGAGAAGAAGCCGACGAAGCCCATCACCGAGCCGACCCAGACCAGCGTCGAACCCACCTTGAGGCCGTAATCCGAGCGCACCAGCGCACCGATGAAGTAGGTGGGGATCGCCAGGATGTACAGGGCCACCATCCACATGGTCGCCGCCGTGCTGGAGAGGAGGAACTTGAACAGGAAGCTGGATTCCTGGAAGTCGGCCAGCGCCTCGCGGCCGATGGCTCCGTCCGCCCCGAGGATGTTGTACTGCCAGAGGGTATACAGGGAGATGACGGCCACGATGCCGGTCAGCCAGCGCATTGCCGGCCAGAGCCAGCCGAGGAAGCCCAGACCGACGGCGGCGCCGATCAGCGTCCCGGTGGAATAGACGTCCAGTGAATCACCGTACAGGCCGTATACCGCGGCAGCGGCTACCACCATCAGCACGGCCCAGACCGTGTCCACGAGGCCGAAGCGTCGCGGGGTCTCGAGATCTGGCGAGGGCTCGTAGCCCTTGATCATCTGTTCGTTCGGGACAGACATAGCGGTTTTCTCCTGGGCGGATTGTCTTGCCGTCAGTCGGCTCCGTCAGCCCTTGTCCGGGTCTGACGGTGGGTTTTTCTCGTCGTTTGACCGGGTCTGGCGCTGAAGTTCATTGCTGAACTGGTCGAAGACCTGGTCGAAATCGATGTTCTTGCGGGCGTCGGTGCCGGCCACGATCAGCCGGTGGCGTCCACTGTCGCCATCTTCATCCGATTCGGCCGGCCGGATCAATACCCACAGGCGACGGAAGTGGATGTAGAAGAGCATGAAGATGCCGAGGGTGAGCATCAGCGAGCCCAGGTACACCCAGAACATGCCTGGCGCCCGGGTGACTTCGAGACCGGTCGACTGGACGTGGTCGAAGCTCGTCGGGGCGACGAAGATCGGCGAACCATAGCTCGGGATCACGGTGATGACGTCCAGCGCGTCCTCGAAGAACTTCTCGTCGCGGCGGTCGAATTCCTCCACCCCCTGCTCCTGCAGGGTCTCCATGTAGGCGCGCATCAGCACCGACTGCACCACGCGGAAGGACGCCTGGCGGGCCTGCTCCGAGCCCGGGCCGGTCATGCCGCGCTCGGCGAGCGACTGGTCGACGCGCTCTTCCAGCGCGGAGAAGCCCTCGTTGACGAACAGGCCGACCAGGGACGCAATCGAGCGGGCCGCGGAATCCTCCACCTCCTGCTCACGTCCGTCGGCTTGACCGGCCTGACCGATCAGCTCGGCGGCGATCCGGCGGATCTGCTCCTCGTCATTGAGCGTCGCGTAGAAGGACATGAACGTCTCGAGCGAGTTGTTCCGGTCGGCCGGGATGAACAGGAACTGCTGCGGCGCATTGGTGCTGAGCTTCACGCCGCTGAGGAAGTAGCGGGTGCCCTCGAAGTCCACCGGCGAGAAGTAGTTCTCGTACTCGATGGCCTGGCCCGAGGGATCGCGCAGACGGAAGGTGACCGACGGACCGAAGTTGACGTTCTCGGCGCGAGCCTTGCCGCCACTGCTCGATGCACCGAAGACGGTGTCGGACAGCCAGCCGGAGGCCGCTCCCAGGAAACCGGTTTCCTCGGCGGCGTCGGTCGCCTCACTCGTCTCCCCGGTCAGGCTGGCGGCCGCCGGGCCATCTTCTTCCAGCGATTCCTGCTGGGCCTGCGGCACCGGGTTGACGTTGAACAGCGTGAAATCCGTGAACTCGAGCTTGTAGGTCTCGCCACCGAACTCGAAGCTGCGCGTATCGTTGACCTTGCCCTCGAGCTCCTGGTGCGTGCCGGTCTGGCCGAGGAGCTGCCAGGCGTCGAACTCGATCGTCGAACCGCCGTCGCCGAAGCTCGACTGGAAGATGTTGTAGCCCTTGTACTTGAGCGGGTGGTTGACCCGGATGGTCTCCTCGACCACCTCGCCCGTCTCCTTGTCGGTCAGCTTGATGTCGGAGTTGAAGGACTTGGGCATGCCCGTGTCGTAGTAGTCGATGTGAAAATCCTTCACGTCGATGCGGAACGGCAGGTTCTGTACCACGTAGCCGTCCTTCAGGCCGATGAACGCCACGTCACCCCACTTGCCTTCCGGGATGTTGACCGAGCCGCGGAAGCCGGCCAGGGTCCCCTCGGGCAGGTGGCTTTCCTCGGGTACCTGGCTGACCGGCAGGTCGCGGGTTTCGATCTCGACAACCCCGAGCGTGTTGAGCGCCTTTAGGTACATCTTGCTGTCGAGCAGCCCCCCGACGAGGATCACCACCATGCCCAGGTGAGTGAGCACGTAGCCGATCCGGTTCAGCCCGCCCTTGCGCGCGGCGATCAGCGTTTCGCCGTCGCGTTCCTTGACCCGGGACTTGTATCCCAGCCGATCGAGCAGGCCGCGGGTACGCTGGACGATCTCCCCGGCGGGCAGTTCGCTGTCGAATTGGCGGGAATGGGCGAAGGCGCGCAGCGACTTGGACTGGGCGTTGACCCGGAAGGCGCGCATGTCACGCATGAACCCCGGGGTGTTGCGCACCAGGCAGGCGCTCGTGGAGGCGAGCAGGAACAGCAGGATGACGACGAACCAGCCCACCGAGTAGACGTCGAACAGGCCCAGGGTGTTGAAGATCTCGAACCAGAACGGCCCGAACTCGATCATGTAGTCGTTGAAGGGGCGGTTCTGCTGCAGGACGGTGCCGATCACCGAGGCGATGGCCAGGATCGCCAGCAGGGCGATCGCCAGGTTCATCGAGGTCAGCCAGGTGTACAGGCGCGACCAGAGGCTGCGCCGTCGGCGTTTCGGGGCGGATTGTGCCTGGGATGTCATCTGCGGGCCTTGAAATGATCTGGGAGCGAATGGATGCGTGTGTCCGGTCGTGCCGGGGGATCGATCACGGGTTGTGATGGGTTTCCGCCACCTTGGTTCCTCGGCGTCTCGACGGTCGGGGGCGTTTCCGGATTCTTGCCCGTCGGATGCCGTTGCATCCTGCGTCTGCGCCGCCAATCTCGTCCCTGATCAGGCAGGCCTTTTCGGGGGCGGCCAGAGCGCTTGCCCCCGGCGATGTTACTCGAACGTGGCGATATGGGCGGCCAGTGCCTCGATTTCCTCGTCACTGAGATCGGCCACCACCGGGTACATTATCTCGGCCTTGCCGCCCTTGCGCGCCTGGCGGCGATAGTCCTTCAGGGATTGGGCCGTGTAGTCGGGGCTCAGGCCGCGCATCGCCGGGAAGCCGGCCGGCTGGTTGCCGCGGCCTTCCGCGCCGTGACAGGCCGCACAGGCAACCACGCCGTCACGGCCGTGGTGATAGAGCTGGCTGCCGAGCGTCGAGCCCTCGTCGGCCGGGTTGAGCACCTTGCGCTCCTGGGCGGCGTAGTAGGCCGCGATGTCGCGGATCTGCTCGTCGCTCAGGTTCGCCGCCTGCCCGCTCATGATGGCGTTCTCGCGCGTCCCGTCGCGGTAGGCGCGGAGCTGGGTGGCGAGATAGCCGGCCGGCTGGCCCGCGATGGAGGGAAAGGCGGGGTTGTTGCTGTTGCCGTTGTCGCCGTGGCAGGCCGCGCAGGCCTGTGCCGCCTCGCGCCCGGCCTTCACCGAGGCCTCGTCGGCCTGGGCCGCGCCGGCAACCAGGGAAAGCCCGAGGATCAGGCCGGTGGTGAAACGGCCGCGGTGCGGCATCGAACGGGTCGCTGTCTTCATGGCTGCTGTCTCTTCGGTATTCGGATGGGTCGGCGGCCTCGGCCTGACCTTGACTCTGGCTAGGGACACTCTGCACGAATCGGATAGCACTCTGGCTCGCCAAGCCCCGCAGAGCAGCGATATCCGATTCGTGCAGAGTTTCCTTGGGTCAAACAACCCGTAATCAAACCGCATAAGCGGCTCGCTTGCAACCTCTTGCCGTGGCAGGATGATCGGCCATTGGCCACTGCATTCACCCAGGTCCGCCCCATGTCCGAGAACGCCCGTCCCAGCCCCGCCCGCCTGTTCGAGTCCGCCACCTTCATCAAGAGTGCCCCGCGGCTGGAGGCCATCGGCGAGGATGCCGGCGCCGAGGTCGCCTTCGCCGGTCGCTCGAACGCCGGCAAGTCGACGGCGCTGAACGCCATCGTCGGCCAGAAGGCGCTCGCCCGCACCTCGCGCACCCCGGGGCGCACGCAGATGATCAACCTGTTCGGTCTCGGTGGCGAGAAGGACGGCGCCCGCTTCCGCCTGGTCGATCTCCCGGGCTACGGCTACGCCAAGGTGCCCCAGGCTGTCCGCCGGGCCTGGGGCGAGGCCATGGCCCAGTACTTTGCCGAGCGCCGCTCGCTGGTCGGGGTGGTGGTGATCATGGACATTCGCCACCCGGCCAAGGCGCTCGACCTGCAGATGCTCGACTATGCCGTCGCCCGTGGCCTGCCGGTGCTGGGTCTGCTGACCAAGGCCGACAAGCTCGGATTCGGCCAGGTCAAGCAGACCGTGGCCCGCATGCAGCGCGAACATGCCCTGCCCGGTGTCCAGTGGATGGCCTTTTCCGGCGCGAAGGGCACCAACGTGCGCGAGGTGCGCGAGGTGATCGCCCGCTGGCTGGAGAACGCGGTCGAGGCCTAGTTCCGGCCGCTCAGTGCCCTTCGAGCGACAGGTCGGCCACTACCGGCAGGTGATCGGAGATGCGGCTCAGGATCGGATCCCGCACCGCCTTCAGGCGATGCGCGTGCAGTGGTCCGCGGATCCAGATCTGGTCCAGGGGCAGCAGGGGACGGCTGGCGGGGAAGCTGCGCCGGGGCGGCAGTCGGATCAGCTGCCGGTGGAGGTCACGCAGGCTTTTCGCTCGTGGCAACCATTCGTTGAAGTCCCCGGCCAGGATCAGCGGTTCGTCGGCCGGCAGATTTGCCAGGGCCGCGGTGAGGCGGCGCCCCTGTTCGCGGCGTTCGATCAGGCCGAGCCCGAGATGCACCACCCAGCAGTGCAGGTCGCCGACCGGGGTGCTTAGTCGGGCGCGCAGGGCCAGCCGCGGCTCGCGCGCACCGTGGGACAGTTCCAGCGGATCCTCGGAAACCAGAGGCCAGCGGGACAGGATCAGGTTGCCGAAACCGGTGGTCTCGTCGGGGCGATGGACGCAACCACGCTCGTGCGTGGGCGCGAAGAGCCAGTGCGGCAGTTCCGGCCGAAGCGCGCGCAGCAGCCGATCCCGCCCGGGGTCGTCGGCCAGGTTCGCTTCCTGCAGGGCGATGATGTCCGGGTGCAGCCAGCGGATCACCCGGGCGGTGCGCTCGGGGGTGTAGCGCCCACGGTGGTCGATGCAACTGTGGATGTTCCAGGTCATCACCCGAAGTCGTGCCGTGATGGGCGCGTTCTCCCGGCTCATGACGACCCGGATGCCTGTTCGCGCAGCCCCAGCCAGCGTGAGAGTCCCCAGCCGATCCCGATTAACACGACGGTGAGCAGCGCCAGCACGGCGATGGTCGTCGGTCCCGGATCGAGCAGCGTGCGCAGCAACTGCTCGGAGAACACGGTCAGGGCCGCCGTGCCGGGCAGCAGGCCCAGCAGGCTGCCGACGATGAAGTCACGCGGATGGATGCGACTGGCCCCGGCAACCAGGTTGACCACGGCGAAGGGAGCGATGGGCACCAGTCGCAGTGAGAAGACCGTCAAGATTCCTCGTTTGGCCAGATGCCGGCTGACCCGATCGAGCCGCTTGCCGGCCAGTCGACGCAGCGCCTCGGCCCCGAGGAATTGTCCGGCGAAGAACCCGGTGATGGCGGCCGTCAGCAGTGCGCCGTAGGCCAGACCGAACCCCGTCCAGGCACCGAAGATCAAGGCCGCGGCGACGATCACCGGAGTGGCCGGTACGCCGACCAGCAGGCCTGCGGTCGCCAGTCCCAGGAAAAGCCACAGGCCGCCCTCCATGCTGCGCAGCCCCGCCAGCTGTTCCAGGATATCCCGGGGAGCGAGCTGGTCGCCCAACGGTGTGAGACGCAGCGCGAGGGCGACCGCCACCAGCGCGGCGATCAGCAGGGCGAAAGTCGCGGCCTTGCGTCGCAACGGGCGACGAGACTTTCCCTCGATGAACATGTCGATCAGCTCCTCCGGTGGGAGGGCGCGTTCCGGGTCGATCACGGCCGAATCCGGCACCTGCCGGTCGATTTCCTCGTCCAGGGTGATTTCCAGTGGCTCGAGCCAGCGCCCGTGGCCCGGCTCGTTCAGCGTCTCGATGGCGCGGATGGTCGAGCCGAGCCCACCCTCGGCCTCGGCCACCGCCGCGCGGGTGACGTCCAGGTGTTCGGCCAGCAGTTCGTGTCGCATCGCGGCGATGGCTCGCCGCGCTGGTTCGCTGTCGCCGAGCAGCGACAGGTTGAGTTCGCTGTCGAACCCCATTGAGCGGTTCGAGGTGTTCGCCGAACCGAGGTTGATGTGGTCGTCGTCGGCGATCACCAGCTTGCTGTGCAGGCTGACCATCTCGGGTTCGAGCCCTTCCACGGCCGGGTAGAAGATGCGCAGTCGGCCGTGCCGGTCGGCCTCGCGCAGGCGGCGTACCAGCCGGGCCCGCAGCACGTCCATGGTCATCCGTTCCAGCCATCCATCCTTCTCGCGCGGTAGCACCAGGATCACCTCGGGGCCGCTTTGCCGCTCGAGGGTCGCGACCAGGGCCTCGCCGATGCGGTGGCTGGTGAAGTACTGGTTCTCCACGTAGATGCAGCGGCGTGCCTTGGCGATCATTCGGCAGAGGGTGATCTCGATTTCGCGCACCTCGGGCTCGCCGTGGTAGGCCGGCAGGGTGCGCGTGATGCCGACCGTGGCATCCTCCAGCGCCACCGCGATGCGTCGTTCGGGCCAGGGGGGCTGGCCGGTCGGAGACCCCGGCGGGTCGACGGCCTGGCCGGTGGCCCGAGTCCAGCGTTGGCGGGCCAGTTCGCCCAGGTCCCGGCAGACCGGTCCGGTCACGGCGAAGGCCAGGTCGTGGAACGGCGGATAGCTGTGCCCGTCCGGATCGCGACGCGCCTCGTCGTCGGGCGCGTGGGCACGGTGGTCCCAGCGCCAACGGGACGGGTCAAACCCGCCGACCAGCGCGGCGCGATCGTCGACCACCAGCAGCTTCTGGTGGTGCGAGGCGCCCAGCGGATGCCGGCCGTCGAACTTGACGTGCAGGCGGGGGTGGCGGGAGCGCGGACGGTTGAACAGCGGCAGCCATTCCCGCTCGAAGGCGTAGATCATGGCGAAGTCCCAGGGCAGGAGATGGATCTCCAGTTCCGGATTGTCCGCCAGGGCTCGATTCAGGATGCCGGTGAGATGCGTGGGGCCCCACTGTGCGTCGTCCGGCCGGTGCATCTTCACCCGGCTGTCGACGTCCCAGCAGAGGATGAACGCCTGTCGTCGCGCGCCGGCCAGCATCTCGACAAAGGCCGGGAACCAGTTCTCTCCGTCGATCACCAGCCCGATCCGATCGGCGCGGCCGACACGCCAGAAGCCATCGCCGGCCGAGCGGTCGGGTGTCACCGCGGAATCGCGGGGTTGATGGTCGTCGGTTGTCTGCATCGGTTCGCCGTTCGCGTTCCGCGGGTGAGTGGGTCGGGGATACCGACTAAAGACTAGTTCAGACCCGGCCCCTTCATTGCCCGTCATGTTCCCTGTGACAGCAGCGACCACCAGGTCGCCGCGCTGATCGCGCACCAGGCCAGGGGCAGGATCGTTAGCCGCCAGCGCCCCGGGCCGTGGGCCATCAGCACGATCCCGAGGGTGGCTATGGCGGTTGGATCGGGTGCCAGGGCAAACAGTTCCGCTCCCGCCACGCCTCGGCCCGTCGCCAGCCCCGCCAGCGGGTGCAGGGCCATGCCCCAGAGCAGCAGCGCCAGCCCGGGCCACCAGGTCACCGAACGGCGGTCCAGGCGCAGGCCGGAGCCGGCCGCAACGAGCAGCAGAAGCAGGGACTGGGCGGCGAACAGGGTCGCCAGCCAGGGAGCGGCGAGGTTGATTTCCGCGTAGAGCGGGAAGAACCACCAGGCCGCCATCCCCCAGGCCGCCGCCAGTCCGGTCGCGGCCAACCGGTGCGCGTGGGGATGCCGGGAGTTGGCCAGCAGCACGATCCCGGCGGCGAGTGCCGGCAGCAGCAACTGCACCGGCCAGGCCGCGAGGTTGAGCCGTTCGAACAGCCTGACGTAGATCTCCGGCGAGAACATGATGAGATCCGCGGGGCGATAACTCAGCCACGTCTCCATCGACCGCCTCTACAGACCGCGGACGTGTTCGACCATGCGCCGGCGCAGGGCCTCGTCGGGCAGCCGACCGGTGAGCGCATCCATGTTTTCCTGCATGTGCTCGACCCGGCTCGTGGCCGGGATGGCGCAGGTCACCGCCGGGTGGGCGACTATGAACTTGAGCAGGAACTCGGCCCAGTTGCGCATGCCGGCCTCGGCGGCCCAGCCCGGGAGCGAATGGCGCTTGACCCGGTCGATCAGCCGGCCGCCCTGGAAGGGCCGGTTGGCGATGAAGGCGATGCCCCTCTCCCGTGCCAGCGGCAGGATCCGTTCCTCCACCGCCCGGTTGGCGAGGCTGTAGCTGGCCTGGACGAAATCGATCGGGTGCTCGCGCATGATCCGTTCGATGTCGCCGTGGCGCCGGCCGTGCGAGGTGGTGATGCCGACATAGCGCAGGTGCCCGCTCTCCCGCATGGCCAGCAGTGTGTCCATATGCTCTTCCCAGGCGACCAGGTTGTGGATCTGCATCAGGTCGAAGCGCTCGATGCCCCAGAGCCGTTCGGAGCGTTCGATCTGCGAGCGCCCCTCGCTACCGGAGGGCGTCCAGACCTTGCTCGCCGCGAACAGGTCATGCCGGTCTTCCAGTTGCTCCAGGGCATGGCCGATCACCGCCTCGGACGACCCGTACATGGGTGATGAGTCCACCAGCCTGCCGCCGCGTTCCAGGAAAGTGCGCAGCACCTGCGTCCGTCGATCGCGCGCGGCCTCGTCCTTTCCTACGTTGAAGGTGATCCAGGTGCCCATGCCGATCACCGGCAGCCGCTCGCCGCTGGCGGGAATCGTGCGGGTGGTGATGGTGTCGGTCGTGGATCGCGCATCGACGGGCCGTACGGCCCGTGGGAGCGCGCCGCCGGCCAGGGCGCCGCCGGCCAGCCGCAGCAGTCGTCGTCTTCCCGGCAAGTAGGGGGTGTTTCCCATCAGGTGACGCCTTCGTTTCTGGGGGTGTCGTGTCGATGCGGCCGAGCCATGCGGAGATCCTCGGTGCGCCGGGTCGCCTGGCATGGAAGGTAGGCCGGCTGCTCTCGCTTTGCCACCGGCCGGGCCGCTGCCCGCCGGGATTCTCCAGCAGAGTATTCATGTATTTGATAATGCCGGTATTAATAATTATTTCCGGTGGCGTCGTGCCCGGATTAATGTCATCGGAATAACCAACAACGAATGAACCGCCGGAACGTAACCCCGGAGCCGTCCCGTCGAGCGGGTGGTGGGCGGACGGTTCCCGCCACGGCGGGCCGGGGCACGTGCCAGGGAGGGTGTCGCATGGAGGGCAGGGAGTCTGTGAACGGCAGGGCAGCCGGCGGTCCGCTGGCGCGCGTGGCGGGCTGGTCACGATCCCTGCGCAGCCTCATGGTGGTCGCGGCGCTGCTGGTGTCGGTGGCGGTCACGCTGGCGGTCTATCTGGCCACCCAGACCGTGTTCACACAGGCAGTGCAGCGGGCCGGGGTGCAGAACGCCCAGGTGCTGGCCGACGGCACCTTCAACGCCATGTACCAGATCATGCGCCAGGGCTGGACGCGCGAGCAGCTCAACGAATTTCTCGATTCGTTGAACCAGCAGGCCGACCCGGGAGCGGTGATCAACGTCTACCGGGGATCGCAGGTCGACCAGCAGTACGGCCGGATCGAACAGCCGGCGCCGGATGACACGGCGCTGGCGGCATTCGACACCCGCGAGACCCACGTGCGCGCCGACGAGGACCTCGTCCGTTACGACCGTCCGCTGGTGGCCCATGCCGAGTGCCTGCAGTGTCACACCAACGCCCGGGCGGGCGACGTCCTCGGCGTGCTTTCCATCCGGCAGCCGATCGGCCCGATGATCGACCAGGCCCACTCGGATCTGGTCAACCGGCTGATGCTGATCATGCCCGCCCCCCTGCTCACGGCCCTGGCGGTGGCCGGCTTTCTCAGCTGGCGGTTGGGACGCTCGTTGCGACGGCTGAATCGGTCGGTCGGGCAGGTAAAGCGGGTCGAGGATCTCGCTCACGTGCGCTTTTCGGGCGCCTCGACCGGCTTTACCGAGTTCGACGACGTGCTGTCGAGGGTCGACGTGCTGACCGACAAGGTCCGCGAGGTCGCGATCGACCGCAACCTCCTCGAGTTCGAGATCGGCCTGCTCGAGCATTTCGTCATCACCTCGGACGTGGTGCGCGACTGGCGGCGCTACGTCCGTGATCTGCTGCACGAGATCAACCGCCAGTTCACGGTGCATGGTGTGTTCACCGCCTTCTCCATCGCCGATCGCCCCGTGGGAGTGGACGTCTTCTGGCACGATGCCGCGGACGAAGTGGTGGCCGCACGGCTGGAGCAGGAGATCCGCTCCCGGGTCGGACAGACCTTCGAGGGGGCTTCCGGCAGCGTCACGCCCCGCCAGCACCCCGGCCACGGCGGGCGGGCGCTCAGCGATGTCGCCGCGCTCGATCTGCACACCAAGACCCTGACCATGGAGTTGCCGCCGATGCAGGGCATGGTCGGCCTGATCGTGCCGATGGGCGAGGCGCGGGTGCCGGTCAAGAAGCTGGTGATCGAGTCGATCCTGTCGACCATGATCAACGTCGTCGGCTCCGTGCGGGCGATCGAGAAGCACACCGAGGACCTGGAGTACTTCGCTACCCGCGACCCGCTCACGCGCCTCTACAACCAGCGCATGTTCTGGTCGCTGTTGGACTACGAGGTCGGCCGCGCTCGCCGGCACGACTACCGGTTCGGCCTGATGGTGATCGACCTGGACGACTTCAAGCGGATCAACGACCGCTATGGCCACGGTTTCGGCGACGACTACCTGCGGCGCGTGGCCGGCCTGCTGCAGGGCGGGCTGCGCGACGGCGACATCGTCGCCCGCTACGGCGGCGACGAGTTCGTCGCTATCCTGCCGGACACCGACGCCGGCACCGCCGAGCAGGTTGGGGAACGGTTGCTCTCGCGCGCGCAGGCGACCTTCATCGCCGCACCGGATGGCGAGATCGTCTCGCCTTCCCTCTCGGTCGGCCTGGCGATCGGGCCGGTGGAGGATGGCGGCGGCGCGTCGGCCCAGACGGTGTTCTCTCTCGCCGACCAGGCCATGTATCGCGCCAAGGAGGCCGGCAAGAACCGTCTGGCGTCAGCGGGCCGCGACGAGGTGCTGGCGATCGGCGAGGTGGTGGAGACTGGCCAGGACGTCGTGTCCGCGGTTTCCGCCGGGACGGTCTACCCCGTGTTCCAGCCGGTCATGCGGGTGGCGTCGGAAGAAGCGGTCGGCTTCGAGGTGTTCGCCCGGGTGCAGGTGGGCGAGCGGGTCGCGGCGGCCGCGGAGTTCGTCGACGTACTCACGCGCGAGCAGCTCTGCGACCTGGTCGATCGCCGCGTGGTCGGCCGCGTGTTGCGCGACGACCGGCTGGCGGGGTTCGGCGGTCTGGTCTTCTTCAATATCGCGCCGACCAGCCTGCTCGAGGGCCGCTTCGTGCATTACTTCCTCGACGCCGTCGAACGATCACCCCTTGCCGCCGACCAGGTGGTGGTCGAGATCAGCGAGAGCCCGATCACCGGCGAGCTGGGGATGCTCGAGCAGCCCGTCTCCGACCTCAAAGCCGCCGGCGTGCGGCTGGCCATCGACCGGGCCGGTTCGGGGCCGGAGACGTTCAGCTACCTGCGGCGTTTCGCATTCGACTTCATCAAGATCGAGGCCGAGTGGCTGTGCGACCGCAAGGTCAGCCAGCGGGACCGTGCCTTCATCGACGGCCTGCTGACCATCGCCGAGACGCTGGGCGTGACGGTGATCGCCCACAATATCGAGACCGACTCCCAGCTGGAGCTGGTGCGGGGACTGGCGATCGAGATGGCGCAGGGGTACCGGTTCGCCGAGGAAGTGGAAGGGCTTCCCGTCGGGCAGCCCTCGTTCAGCTCGGAGGATGGCTGATCCGGGCGCCCGGCGCGGCGAGCCTCAGCGCCCGGGGCGGGCGATCGAGACGTCGTCGAGCAGCGTGGCGGCCCGCTCGCGGGCCAGTCGCAGGAAGGCATCCATGTAGGCAAGCCGATGCTCGTCCCGCCGCACGGCCAGGTGCATGGTCCCGGAGAGCCCGTCGCCCAGGGGGCGGGCCTTGATGATGCCGCGTTCGAGTTCCTCGGCGATCGCCCACTTCGGCAGGGCTGCCACGCCGTGCCCGCTGGCCACCCACTGGGCGATCATGGCCGTGAGCTCCGAACTGCGCTGGCCAGCCGGCTCCACGCCGGCCGGGTCGAGGAAGTGCTGGAACAGGTCGAGCCGCTTGCGCTCGACCGGATAGCTGATGACCGTCTGGTCGGCCAGCATCTCCGGCCGGATGCGTTCCTTGCCGGCCAGGGGGTGATCCGGTGCGACCGCCAGGACGACCGGGTAGCGGAACAGCGGCTCGAAGTGCAGGTCGGGGTCATCGACCGGGTCGGAGCTGATCACGCCGTCGAGCTGTCCCCGCCGCAGGGCGTCGATCGCATCGAAGCTGTAGGACAGCGACAGGTCGGTCTCGATCGACGGCCATTCGGACCGGTAGCGTTCCAGCGTCGGAATCAGCCAGGTGAAGCAGGAATGGCATTCCAGCGCGAGGAACAGTCGCCCGGTCGCCCCGCCGGCGATCTGGCGCAGGTCGCGGTCCAGGTCTTCGATCTCCGGCAGGATCGTGTCGGCGGCGGCAAGCAGCCGGCGTCCGGCCTCGGTGGGCCGCATGGGTCGCGAGCTGCGCGAGAACAGGGACGTCTCGTAATAGGACTCCAGCGCCCGGATCTGGTGGGACAGGGCGGACTGGGTCAGGTGCAGCTGTTCGGCGGCCTGCGCCAGCGAGCCGGTCCGCTCGATCGCACGCATCGTCTTGAGGTGGCGCAGTTCAAGGAACATCGGTCGATTCTCGGCAAGGGAGGGCGGTGCCATCCGGGGCGAACGGTCGTTCCGTTCGTTCCCGGTGGCGATTGGGCCCCGTCACGGCCGCCGAGTTCCGTCTCGACGGGTCTTCCCCGACGTCGCTCAGGCGTCGCGCGGGGTCTTGAGGGTGACCAGCTCTTCCGAGGAGGTCGGGTGAATGGCCACCGTGTTGTCGAAGTCCGCCTTGGTCAAACCGGCCTTCACCGCCACGGCGAAGCCCTGCAGCATCTCGTCGGCCCCGTCGCCGACGATGTGCAGCCCGGCCACGCGCTGCTTGTCGCCCACGCAGACCAGCTTCATCGCGGTCTTGAAGCCATGGGAGGACAGGGCGTAGCGCATGGGCGTGAAGCGCGTCTCGTAGATCGTTACCTCGTCCTCGCCGAACTGCTCGATCGCCTGGGGCTCGGTCAGGCCAACGGTGCCCAGCGCCGGGTGGGAGAAGACCACCGTCGGGATCGTCTCGTAGTCGAGCTTGGCTTTCTTCTGCCCGTCGAACAACCGATCGGACAGTTTGCGCCCGGCGGCGATGGCGACCGGGGTGAGCGGGTACTTGCCGATGATGTCGCCGATGGCGTAGATGCCGTCAACGTTGGTGTTCTGGTAGGCATCGACCGGGATCATGCCGTTTTTCTCCACCGTCACGCCGGCCTTCTCCAGGCCGATGTCATCGGTGTTCGGCTTGCGGCCGACCGCCCAGATCACCTGGTCGAACGGGCCGAGTTGCTCGCCGCCGTCGCCGTGGATGATCGTGCCCGCGTCGGTCTTCTCCAGTTTTGCCACCTTGAAGGGCAGGTGGCGCTCGATGCCCATGGCGTCGAGGTTCTCGGTGGCCGTCTCACGGACCATCGGGTCGAAGGGGGCCAGCACGGTGTCGAGCATGTCGAGCAGGGTGACGTAGCTCCCCAGCGAGCGGAGCACCCCGGCGAGTTCCACGCCGATGTAGCCGCCGCCGATCACGGCCGTGCGCTTGGGCAGCTCATCGAGCTCGAAGAAGCCGTCTGACGTGATGCCGTACTCGGCGCCCGGTACCGGCGGGACCAGCGGCCGGCCGCCGGTGGAGATCACGATGTGGTCGGCCGTGTAGGTCTCGCTGCCGACCTGCACGGACTTGTCGCCGGCCAGGCGACCGTGGCCCTCGATGACCGTCAGGCCGAGGTCACTGGCGTAACCGTCCCAGAAGCGGTTGATGCCGGCGATGAACTCGCGGCGCTTTTTCGCCAGCGTGGCGAAGTCTACTTCGCCGGGGGCGTCGGCAAAGCCCCAGTCGGTGGCATCGTGGCGGTCGTGGGCCAGGTTGGCGGCGTACCACATGACCTTCTTCGGCACGCAGCCGACGTTCACGCAGGTCCCGCCGAGCGCGGTCGGCTCGACGACGGCGACGTTCTTGCCGTACTGCGCGGCGCGTTCGGCGACTGCCAGGCCGCCGGAACCGCCACCGAGAACGATCATGTCGAAATGCTTGCCACTCATGGATGCCTCCGGATTTTTGTCCGTCAATGGATTCGGGCTTTCGGATGCCGGTTTCTGGACACGGGCATTCGAAAGCCGGCCCGGGCAAGGCCCGGACCGGGACGGGGTTAGCCGTCGTGCGCGATCAGTAGCCCTGTTCCTTGAGCCACTTCTCGGTCTCTTCGCTGCCGCCGACGCGCTGACCGTCGACATAGACCTGCGGGACGGTCTCGGTCTGGGCGACGGCACGCAGGGCGCGCAGGTTGACGTCGTCACCGACGATGATCTCGTCGAACTCCAGCTCCGCGTCGTGCAGCATGCCCTTGGCGCGGGCGCAGAACGGGCAGCCCTTGCGGGAGAACATCATGATCGAGTGCGGCTTCTTGGCGTTCGGTGCCAGCCAGTCGAGCATGGTGTCGGCGTCGGAGACCTCGTAGGGGTCGCCCGGCTTCTCCGGCTCGATGAACATCTTCTCGATGGTGCCGTCCTTGACCAGCATGGAATAGCGCCAGGAGCGCTTGCCGAAACCGAGGTCGTCCTTGTCGACCAGCAGGCCCATGCCGTCGGTGAAGTCGCCATTGCCGTCCGGCAGGAAGCGGATGCGATCGGCATTCTGGTCCTGCGCCCACTCGTTCATGACGAAGGCGTCGTTGACCGAAATGCAGACGATCTCGTCGACGCCATGCTTCTTGAACACCGGCGCCAGCTCGTTGAAGCGGGGCACGTGACTCGAGGAACAGGTCGGCGTGAATGCGCCCGGCAGGGAAAAGACGGCAACGGTCTTGCCCTTGAAGATGTCGTCGGTGGTCACGTTGACCCAGTCGTGGTTCTGACGGGTGCGGAAGGTGACATTGGGTACCTTCTGGCCTTCACGATTCTCAAGCATGCAGCAATGCTCCTCTGGGGTTTTGGAATGGAAACGAACAAAAAAATGCGCGGGGCACGCCCGGTGCCTCGCCGAGAGGAAAATATAGGGTCGATCCGTGAAAAAACAATCACGGATCTCGTTCAGGTTCCCCGACATGGCGGGGAGCCCTGATCACCGGGGGAGAGCCTATTTCATTACCCTTGGTAATTGAAATTGCGAATTACGATTAACCCGATAGATGCAGGCTATCGCTCCAGCGGCGGGAGCCGCTCCAGTGCCCAAAGGGATTCGAGGGGTTCGCGCCGCCGGATCTCGTGGCAGGCGCCGCCGTCGACGAGCACCTCGGCCGCCCGCGGGCGCGTGTTGTAGTTGGACGCCATGGAGAAGCCGTAGGCGCCGGCGGCCAGCACTGCCAGCAGGTCGCCCTCGCCGAGTTCGAGCGACCGCTCGTGACCGAGGAAATCACCCGTCTCGCAGATCGGGCCGACGATCTCCCAGGTGTCCTGCGAGCGCGTGCCCGTGCCCTTGGCGGCGGGGACGATCGCCATGTCGCTGCCGTAGAGGGCCGGACGCATCAGGTCGTTCATGGCCGCGTCGACGATGGCGAACGACTTGTGGCTGCCCGGCTTGAGGTATTCCACCCGCGTGACCAGCGCCCCGGCCGGGCCGACCAGGAAACGGCCCGGCTCGATCCAGATCGGCAGGTCGCGGCCGAGCGGGTCGGCGTCCACCACCGAGCGGATCGCCTCGATCCAGTCGGCCGCCGCCGGGGGCTGCTCGTCGGTGTAGCGGATACCCAGTCCACCGCCCAGGTCCAGGTGCTTCAGGCGGATGCCGCGCTCGGCCAGCTGGTGA
The DNA here is from genome assembly GCF_041687595.1 of Guyparkeria sp. Classification (NCBI taxonomy): domain Bacteria; kingdom Pseudomonadati; phylum Pseudomonadota; class Gammaproteobacteria; order Chromatiales; family Thioalkalibacteraceae; genus Guyparkeria; species Guyparkeria sp. Next base: position 25,846 of record NZ_JAWLBP010000012.1, read on the forward strand.
GCCAGCTTCATCACCCGCTCGGCTGCCGCGGCGAAGGGCGACACGTCGGTCAGCTGCGAGCCGATGTGGCAGTCGATGCCGATGACCTCGAGTGCCGGGTGAGCGTGGGCGCGCTCGTAGAGGGATAGTGCCTCGTCGATGGCGATGCCGAACTTGTTGTCCTTCAGCCCGGTGGAGATGTAGGGATGGGTCCGGGCATCGACGTCCGGGTTGACTCGCAGGGATATCGGTGCCGTTCGGCTCATTTCGGTGGCGATGGCGGCAATACGGTCCAATTCGGCCTCGGACTCGACATTCAGACAGCCGATGCCGGCGTCCAGCGCGCGCCGGATCTCGTCGGCCGACTTGCCCACGCCGGAGAACACCACCACCGCCGGGTCGCCGCCGGCGGCCCGCACGCGCTCGAGCTCACCGATCGAGACGATGTCGAATCCGGCACCCAGGCGGGCGAGCAGCCCCAGGATGCCGATGTTGCTGTTGGCCTTCACCGCGTAGCAGATGCGATGGGCCCGGTCGCCGAACGCTTCGGTCAGGGCGCCGAAAGCCGATTCGATCGCCGCGCGCGAATAGACGTAGGTGGGCGTGCCAAAGCGCTCGGCCACCTCGGCGACGCTGACCCCCTCGATCATCAAGTCGTCGTTGTCGCCGCGGGAGAACTGGTCGGGAAGCATGGTCTTGGGCACGGGATTCCTCCGGGTCATTCCTGCGTCGGGCTGTCGGTGGCTTCGTCGTCGGCCGAAATCTGCGAGGGGGCCTCGTCCGGCAGGTACAACGGGCCCTTCTGCCCGCAGCCGACCAGTGCAAGCCCCATGGCGGCGGCCAGCGCGGCGGGGATGGCGGCGCGTGAAACTCGCGTGGTGAGGGTTGTGGGCAGCATGTGGCCTCCGGACCGTTGGTGACGGGGTAAGCCTGCGATTATGCCTGAGCGGGAGGCCGTTTTGGCAGTGGACCCGAGCCGGACGGGTCAGTCCGGGGCGCGCAGGCAGGCGATGAAGAAACCGTCGCAGCCGTGGCGATCGGGCCGCAGGCGGATCATGGCCTGCTCGATCGCGTCGTCGGGCAGGTCGTCAATCGCGGGCGACTCCGGGTGCCAGTCGGGGTGGTCGGAGAGGAACGCCTCGACGATATCCTCGTTCTCTTCACGCCACAGGCTGCAGGTGGCGTAGACCAGCAACCCCCGGGGGCGTGTCGCCCGGGCGCCGTTCTCGATCAGCGCCCGCTGCGTGCGGGCCAGTTCCGGCCAGTCGATGCGTGCCCAGCGCAGTTCGGGGTGGCGGCGCCAGGTGCCCGAGCCGCTGCAGGGGGCGTCGATCAGGACCCGGTCGAAGCGCCCCATGTCCGCGGGCAGCGGGGCGGTGGCGTCAAGTGCGCGCAGGTCCAGATCCCGGTCACCGTGCCGTGCCGCCCGGGCGGCCAGCCGCTCCAGGCGTTCCGCGTGCAGGTCGCAGGCCGTCACGGCCAGCCGACCGCGGGTTTCATCCAGCATGCCGAGGGTCTTGCCGCCGGCCCCGGCGCAGAGGTCGAGCACCCGCTCGTCGGGGCGGGCGCCCGTTGCCCGGACTACCCACTGGCTGCCGGCATCCTGTATCTCGAAACCGCCGGCGAGGAAGGCGTCGAGTCGGGTCAGCCGCGCCGGCCGCTCCAGGCGCAGCGCCTGCGGCAGCCCGGGAATCGGCCGGGCATCGATGCCGGCGCCGGCCAGTTCCTGTTGCAGGGCCGGCCGGTCCTGGTGGCGCGGATTGAGGTGCAGGTCGACCGGGGCGCGGCCGTCCAGCGCGTGGGCCAGCGCCTCGGGCTCGGGCGGGTCGAGTCGTTGCCAGCGTGTTTCCGCCTCGGTCGAGAGATTGAAGCGCACCGGGGCGGGCAGGTCCTCGACGGAGCGCGCCGTGGCGCTCGAGACGTGCTCGAGGCGGTCGGGGGTCAGTCCGGCCGTCTCGGCCAGCACGGGGTCGATCCGGTCGGCCAGGGCGATGGCGATGCCTACCCGGGCGGCCATCGGCGGGTCGTCGGATTCGAGCAGCCAGTCGATCAGCCGGCGCTGGCGGAGCACGAACAGCACCAGCTCGCGGACCCGTTCCCGGTCGCGCCGCCCCATCCGACGGCGGGCCGCCAGCTCGCGTTGAAGGCTGCGGTCGGCGGGCAGCGCCTCGTCGGTAATCCGCTCGAGCAGCTCGGCGGCCAACGCCAGTTGAGCGGGGAAGATTCGCCCCCTGGGCAGGGCGGGGGCGGGCCAGGACGTGGTCTTGGATGCGGGCGGGTTGGCAGGCAAATCGGTCATGGACACCCCTCGGGGCGGTTTCGGTCGGTGGTGTCGGTGGAAGCCCGTCGTCGAGCGGCGGGGCGATCCTTTGGTAGTATCTCACGATCAGACACGCGGTCCGGCCGTCCTTGCCGGGAGACCGCCTGCCTCAAGGGAACCTTCAATGACGACGAACGACAACGCGGCGGTCGACCTGCACTTCGAGGAGCGAGGTGGGGGGCTGCCGGTGATCATCATGCACGGCCTGTTCGGCTCGCTATCCAACTGGCGTGGCATCGCGCGCTCGTTGAGCGAGAACTATCGAGTCATCAATGTCGACCTGCGCAACCACGGTCGCTCGCCCCATGTCCCGGGGCTCTCCTACGAGGCGATGGCGAACGACATCGTCGCGCTCATGGATCGTCTCGGCATCGAGCGGGCGCACCTGGTCGGCCACTCGCTCGGCGGCAAGCTCGGCATGGTGCTCGCCGACCGTTACCCCGAGCGGGTGGCGCGGCTGGTAGTGGTCGACATTGCGCCGAAGTGGTACCCGCCCTGGCACAAGGACGTGTTCGCCGCGCTGGATGCGGTCGACCTCGACGGGCTGGAATCACGCGAGCAGGCACGCCAGCAGATGGCCGTCCACGTCTTCGAGCCGGAGGTGCGGGCCTTCCTGGCGGCGAACCTCGAGCAGGAGGACGGCCGCTGGCGCTGGCGGTTCAACCTGCCCGAGCTCAAGGCGGCCTACGAACACACCTCGGACATGCCGCCGCTGTCGGGCTTCTATCTCGGGCCGGCGCTGTTCATCCGCGGGGCGCAGTCCGCCTATATCGAGATGGACGACGAGGCCCGCATCGCCCGCGATTTCCCCCAGAGCTGCATCGTCACCCTGGAGCGCGCCCGCCACTGGCCGCACATCGAGGACACCCCGGGTTTCCTCGATGCCGTGAACCGCTTCTTCGCCCACGGCTGTCAGGCCTTTGCCGGCGACCGTCCGTCTCTCTGAGCCCGGGGCGGGTCGCGCCACCCTTGTAGGAAAATTCCTACAAGACGAAGCGACATTTCCTACGAAACTTTTTGCCATTTCGGCTACACGTTTCGCCTCGACAAGCGCAACATGTATTCCGTGCTTGGATGCACACGGGCAGGAAGCCCGGCGGCCAGGATGGCCGAGGGATCGGACTGGCATGAAAGGATGCTTGCGCAGGAAGCAACGGGCAGAGGATCTGCCCGAAGATCGGGTTGCCGGGCTTGGCCCGGCTCGCGCCAGGCGCTTGACTAAGGATTGCGCACCGTAAACAACCGGCACTCGAGGAAGAGTCCAGTTTTTTGCGGGCCGCCACGGAGGCAGCGGCGTGACCGGCAGGGAAGCCGGGCCCGATCGAAGGATTGCCGAGCGCCCACGGAAGGGTGCTGCCAGGGATGGCACAGGACGATCTGCGCTGGACGCGTGAAGCGGGTGCCGGACGCACCATGAACACCGACGGGAATCGTCGGCAACAACAAGAAATCGCAGGGAAGTCGCAGGCGAGCCAAGAAACAACAGGACGGGCAATGGATCGTGCCCAGCCTCAAGGAAGAGTTCTCGCCTATCGCCCAGGGAATGGGCCTACGACTCGACGCTACGGAACCGGCGCAAGGGATCTGACGGAACGGAAGCATCTGTTCGTGGCCAGGACGGCCCTCCTCCTTTTTCCACCGAATCCGCCCCCGGATTCGTTCGCCATCACCTTTGTAAACAACCGACCAGTCATGCTGGCATCGGTGCCTTGTCGTGTCCGGTAACCCGCTAACGCGGGTGCGCGGGCACACCGTTCCGAGGTGTCTCGTCGGCAGAGCGGTGGCCTGCTCTGCCGGGCCGGGGTAGACTGCGCCGGCCATGAAACTCGACGCATTCGACTACGACCTGCCCCGCGAACGGATCGCGCACCGCCCGGCCGAGCCGCGCGAATCCGCGCGCATGCTGGTGCTGCCCGCCGATGGCGCGATGCGCCACGAGCGGATCGCGGACCTGCCCGGGGAGATCGGCGACGATGATCTCCTGATCCTCAACGATACACGCGTGATCCCGGCCCGGGCCTTCGGCCACAAGGCCTCGGGCGGCAAGGTCGAGTTCCTGCTCGAGCGACTGCTGCACAACGACCGGGCCCTGTGTCATATCCGCAGCAGCCGCTCGCCGCGCGTCGGCACGCGGCTGGTCATGGAGGGTGGCGCGATCCTCGAGGTGGTCGACCGCCAGGGCGCGCTGTTCGAGGTGGCGCTCTGCGAGGAAAGCGACCACGAGAGCCTGCTGGTCTGGCTGGAGGCCCACGGGCACATGCCGCTGCCCACCTATATCGAACGGCCGGACGACGATCGTGACCGCCAGGACTACCAGACGGTGTTCGCCCGTCGGGAGGGGGCGGTGGCCGCCCCCACCGCGGGGCTTCATCTCACCGAAGCCCTGCTCGAGACACTCGCCGCCCGGGGCGTGCGCATCGCCTACGTCACCCTGCACGTCGGCGCCGGCACCTTCCAGCCGGTGCGCAGCGAGACGATCGAGGCGCACGAGATGCACAGCGAGTGGACCGAGGTGCCGGAGGAAACCGTTGAGGCGATCGCCGCCGCTCGTCGGCGGGGCGGGCGCGTGGTGGCCATCGGCACCACCGCCGTGCGCGCCATCGAGACCGCCGCCCGCGCCCACCCCGACCGCGCGGCCCGGGGCGAGGTCGGCCCCTACCAGGGCGACACCCGGCTGTTTCTCTATCCCGGCCAGCCGGTACACGTGGTGGATGCAATGCTGACCAACTTCCACCTGCCACGCTCCACGTTGCTGATGCTGGTCTCCGCCTTCGCGGGCCGGGAGCGCGTGATGGCTGCCTATCGCGAGGCGGTCGAGCGGGGATACCGCTTCTATTCCTTCGGGGATGCCATGTTCATCGAGGCCGCCGCCTCGAACCGGGGACGCTGATCGCATGAAGTTCGACCTGCACGCCTGCACCCTGTCTAGGGACGCGGCAGAACGCCGCACGGGCCCGCGCCGGGGACGGATCCGTTTTGAGCGCGGCGAGATCGAGACCCCCGCGTTCATGCCGGTCGGCACCTACGGCACCGTCAAGGCGGTCACGCCCGAGGAGCTGATCGAGCTGGGGGCGCAGATCGTCCTGGGCAACACCTTTCACCTCATGCTCAGGCCGGGCACGGAGATCATCCGGCTGCACGGCGATCTCCATGACTTCATGCACTGGGAGCGACCGATCCTGACCGACTCCGGCGGCTTCCAGGTCTTCTCGCTGGCCCAGATGCGCAAGATCACGGAGGAGGGTGTGCGGTTCGCCTCGCCGGTCGACGGCAGCCGCGTGCTGCTCACGCCCGAATCCTCGATGCAGGTCCAGCACGAACTGGGTTCCGACATCCAGATGATTTTCGACGAGTGCACGCCCTACCCGGCCACGGTCGAACAGGCCGGTGCCTCGATGCGCCTGTCGCTGCGCTGGGCCGCGCGCTCGAAGGTCGCCTTCGAGGAATGCCGGCCCGAGGGTTCGGACCGTGCCCTGTTCGGCATCGTCCAGGGCGGCATGCACGAGTCGCTGCGGCGCGAGTCGGCTGCCGGGCTGATCGATCTCGGCTTCGACGGCTACGCGATCGGGGGGCTGTCGGTAGGCGAGCCGCTCGAGGAGCGCAACGCCGTGCTCGAGTTCACCCTGCCCGAACTGCCCGGCGACCGGCCCCGCTACCTGATGGGCGTGGGCAAGCCCGAGGACCTGGTGGAGTCGGTGGCGCGTGGCGTGGACATGTTCGACTGCGTCATGCCGACCCGCAACGCGCGCAATGGCCACCTGTTCACCCGCTACGGCGACGTGCGCCTGCGCAATGCACGCTATACCCGCGACATCCAGCCGGTGGACGAGGACTGCGACTGCTACACCTGTCGCCACTACTCGCGGGCCTACCTCAAGCACCTCCACCGGACGCGCGAGGTGCTCGGTGCTCGGCTGAACACGATCCACAACCTGCATTACTACCAGGTGCTGATGGCCGAGATGCGCGAGGCCATCGAGGCGGACGCCTTCGACGCCTTCCGCGCTCGTTTCTATACCGATCGGGCCCGGGGAGTCTGACCGCCCCAGGCGGGGTCGGCGGATTCCATCCGCGGTTCCCTAATGCAACGGCCCGTGCTTGTGGCATACTTCCGAGTCGTTTGAAACACAATAAAACAATCGGGAGCACCAACCACGATGTTCTTTATCAGCGATGCCATGGCCCAGTCCGGGGCAGCCGGTGGCGAACCGAGCCTGCTGGCGACCTTCCTGCCGCTGCTTCTCATCTTCGCCGTGATGTACTTCCTGCTCATTCGTCCGCAGATCAAGCGGCAGAAGGAGCACAAGAAGCTGATCGAATCGATCGAGAAGGGTGACGAGGTGGCCACCACGGGCGGCCTGCTGGGCCGGGTCATCGGCCTCGGCGACTCGCTGGTCGTGCTCGAGATCGCGGACAACACCACCGTGGTGGTGCAGCGCTTCGCCATCGCCTCGGTCATGCCGAAGGGCACGATCAAGGACGCGCGCGAGGCCTGATCCTCCGCCATCGACTTCCAGGGCTCGCCACGGCGGGCCCTTCGTCATTCCCGCCCGCCGACCATGGATGCGAGTCGGCCGGCGACGCCCCTCCCCGGGGCGGCTCTCACGCGAAGGCCTAGAAGATGAACCGCTACCCACTGTGGAAGAATCTGATCGTCGTAGTCGTCTTGCTGGTCGGGCTTTTCTACGCACTGCCGAACTTCTTCGGCGAGGAACCCGCCCTGCAGATCTCCAAGCGCGACGGCAGCATGGAGCAAACGGCACTCACCGAAGCGAAAAGCGCCCTGCGCGCCGCCGGCATCGAGTACACGCGGGCGGAGATCACGGACGAAGACGGCCTGATCCGGTTCGAGTCCACGGACGACCAGCTCAAGGCCGTGGACGTGGTCCGCGCCGCCCTGGGTGGCGACTACCCGGTCGCCCTGAACCTGGCCCCCGCGGCCCCCGCCTGGCTGACCGATCTGGGCGCCCTGCCGATGTATCTGGGTCTGGATCTGCGCGGCGGTGTCCACTTCCTGATGCAGGTGGACATGGACGCGGCCATCCGCACCGCGCTGGAGCGGCGCATCGACGGCATCCGCGCCGACCTGCGGGGCGCGGAGCTCCGCTACGTGTCGGCCGAGGTGAACGAGGAAGGCGCCATCCTCGTGCGCTTCCGCGACGCGGCGGCCCGTGATTCGGGCATCGAGCGCCTGACGGACGACTACGAGGACCTGGCGTTCGACACCACCGAGATCGACGGCGAGCCGTACCTGCGGGCGCAGATGACCGAGGACGGCATCGAGACCGAGCGCAGGGCGGCGCTCGAGCAGAACATCACTACCCTGCGAAACCGGGTCAACGAGCTCGGCGTGGCCGAGCCGCTGATTCAGCAGCAGGGCGAGAGCCGCATCGTCGTCGAGCTCCCGGGTATCCAGGACACGGTGCGCGCCAAGGAGATCCTCGGCGCGACCGCCACCCTGGAGTTCCGCCTCGTGCACGGCTCGCCGGCCGACTGGGACGAAGCCGCCAAGACCGGCAGCGCGCCGACGCAGGCCAAGCTCTACGAGCGCCGCGACGGCGGGTCGGTGCTGCTCAAGCGCCAGGTCATCGTTACCGGCGATCGCGTCACAGGCGCCTCCTCCGGCTTCGACCAGGATTCCGGCTCGCCGGCCGTGTTCGTCAATCTCGACAGCCAGGGCGCCCGCCGCATGGCCGACATCACTGGCGACAATATCGGCAAGCAGATGGGCGTGGTCTTTATCGAGAACCGCCTGGAAAGCGAAGTGGTAGACGGCGAGCTGGTCGAGGAAAAGCGCCTGGTCGAGGAGGTCATCAACGTGGCCACGATCCGTGACCAGCTGGCGCACCGCTTCCAGATCACCGGGCTCGACTCATCCGAGGAAGCGCGCAACCTCTCGCTGCTGCTGCGCGCCGGGGCACTGCGCGCGCCGATGGACATCGTCGAGGAGCGCACCGTGGGCCCGAGCCTCGGGGCCGACAACATCAAGGCCGGCGTCCAGGCGGCCGTGCTCGGCTTCGTGCTGGTCGCGATCTTCATGATGATCTACTACCGCGTCTTCGGCGTGATCGCGGTGGTGGCGCTGGTCTCCAACCTGATCCTGATCGTGGCGGTGCTCTCGATGCTCCAGGCCACGCTCACGCTGCCGGGCATTGCCGGGATCGTGCTCACGGTGGGCATGGCGGTGGATGCCAACGTGCTGATATTCGAGCGCATCCGCGAGGAACTCAGGAACGGCATGACGCCGCACGCGGCGATCAAGGCCGGCTACGAGCGCGCCTTCGCCACCATCCTCGATGCGAACATCACCACGCTGCTGGCCGCACTGGCGCTGTTCGCCTTCGGCACCGGCCCGATCAAGGGCTTCGCGGTCACGCTGTCGATCGGCATCCTGGCCTCGGTGTTCACGGCGGTCATGCTGTCGCGTGCGCTGGCCAACCTGATCTACGGCCGCAAGGCGCGCCTCAAGGGCCTGGCCATCTGAGCCGGCCCGCCCGCAACGGAATCAAGACGAGTACGCTATGAACATCTTTCCGCCCGACGCGCGTTTCGATTTCTTCGGCAAGCGCTTTTACGGCTATGCCTTCTCCGTGATCCTGCTGCTGGTGGCCGCCGGCTCGCTGCTGACCAAGGGCCTGGACCTGGGCCTGGACTTCACCGGCGGGGTGGTTGTCGAGCTGGGCTATCCCGGCGGGGCCGACATCGACGCGGTGCGCGCGACACTGGACGAGCGCGGCTACGAGAATGCCGTGGCGCAGTTCTTCGGTTCCTCCGAGGAGGTGATGGTGCGTCTGCCGCCTTCGGGCGAGAGCCAGTCGCGCATGGCCGACGAGCTGCTCATCGCGCTGCAGTCGGAATCCGAAGGCGTGGAGATGCGCCGGGTCGAGTATGTCGGTCCGGCCGTGGGCAAGGAACTGTTCAACGCCGGCGGGCTCGCGCTGATCGTGGTGCTGGCGGGCATCCTCGTCTACGTCGGCTTCCGCTTTCAGGTGCGGCTGGCCGGCGGCGCCATCCTCGCCCTGGCGCACGACCTGGTCGTGGTGCTGGGGCTGGTCAGCCTGCTGGGCGTCCGCTTCGACCTGACGGTGCTGGCGGCCTTCCTCGCGCTGGCCGGCTACTCGATCAACGACACCATCGTGGTCTTCGACCGCATCCGGGAAAATTTCCAGAAGATGCGCAAGGGCACCGAGCAGGAGGTGATGAACGCCTCGGTCAACCAGACCATGTCGCGGACCGTGATCACCTCGGGCACCACCTTCCTCACGGCGCTGGCGCTGCTGATCTTCGGCGGCGAGGCGCTCTACGGGTTCTCGCTGACGCTGTTGCTGGGCATCGCGATCGGTACCTTCTCGTCGATTTACGTGGCCTCGGCCGTCTCCCTGGACATGGGCCTCAAGCGCCAGGACCTGCTCAAGATCGACGATCGCGAGCGCCTCAAGGAGGTCGAGGACAACGCCCCCTGACCGGATCGGGGACCCGTATCAGGGAGTGTTCTTGCCCGGACAGGAAAAAGGCCCGCCATTTGGCGGGCCTGATGCGTTCGGTTGGCGCGGAGGATCCCGTCAGGAGGGTCGGGATACCGACTCGTGTTCCTTCTCGGCCTTGCTGATCGCCTGGAGCATCACGTGGGTGAGCTTGGGGTTGGCGCAGATCAGGTTGCCGCTGGCGAGATAGCCGTCGCCCCCGTGGTTGTCGATCACGACCCCGCCGGCCTCGCGCACCAGCAGGACGCCGGCGGCCATGTCCCAGGGCTTCAGGCCGAATTCCCAGAAGCCGTCGAAACGGCCGCAGGCCACCCAGGCCAGGTCGAGGGCGGCCGAGCCCGGGCGACGGATGCCGGCGATCGGGCCGTGCAGCGCCCGCAGCGTGGCGATGTAGCGCTCGAGGTTCTGATCGTCGCGGAAGGGAATGCCGGTGCCCAGCAGTGCGCCTTCCAGGCCCTTTCTCGGCGCCACGCGGATGCGGCGGTTGTCGAGGAAGGCGCCGCCACCGCGTTCGGCGGTGAACAGCTCCTGGTTGACCGGGTTGTAGACCACACCCAGTTCGAGTCGGCCCTGGTATTCGAGGGCGATCGACACGGCGTAGTGGGGAATGCCGTGCAGGAAGTTGGTGGTACCGTCGAGCGGGTCGATGATCCAGCGGTATTCCGAGCCCTCGGTGCCGCCGGCGCCAGTCTCTTCGGCCAGGATGGCGTGATCGGGGTAGGCGCGCAGCAGGGTGTCGATGATGGCACCCTCGGCCTGTCGGTCGACGTCGCTGACGTAGTCGTTGCGCCGCTTGGACTCGATCGTCAGGTCGTTAACGCGGTGGTGACTGCGGGAGATGATGCTGCCGGCGGCGCGGGCCGCGCGCACGGCGATATTGAGCATGGGGTGCGGCATAATGATCTTGTCGGCTCGATGAGCGAGTGGTGATTGAGGCCGGCCCTCCGGCTCTCGGGCCGAAATTATACGCGTAAACACGCCAACAACCACGCCCGGACATGAACGAGCAACCCAGCCCCATCACGGACCAATGCCCCGACAACTGGCTCGATCGCGTCGAGATCGTGCTCTGTCAGACGTCGATGGCCGAGAATATCGGCGCCGCCGCGCGTGCCATGAAGACCATGGGGCTGTCCCGGATGGTGCTGGTCTCGCCGCGGGCGGCCGTCGACGATCGGGCGCGCGCCGTGGCGACGCACGCCGCGGAGATCCTCGACCGCGCTCGCGTCGTGAACGACGTGGAGGCGGCCGTTGCCGACTCGGTGGCCGTCTGGGCGACTACGGCCCGATCGCGGCGGCTCACGCTGCCGTTGCACGAGGGCCGGGAGGCCGCGTCCGTCATTCGCCGGCAGGTGTGCGATGCCGGCCCGGCGGGCCGTGTCAGCATCCTGTTCGGCGCCGAGCGCACGGGCCTGACCAACGCGGAGCTGGCCGTCGCCGACCGGCTGGTGGCCATTCACGCCAACCCGGAATACCCCGTCCTTAACCTGGCCCAGGCCGTTCAGCTCGTGGGCTACGAGCTCTTCCATGCCGCCGTCGAGCCACCGGGCGTGGTGGAGATGGCCGCTGGCGAGGTCCCGGTCACGCGCGGCGAGCTTGCTACACTGTGCCGGCGGCTCGAGGGGCTGCTCGAACCCACGGGGTTCTTCGCCGTCGGCGGTGCCGATGCCGGGCGGGTCGAGCGGCTGATGCGTCGGGTACGGGTGATGCTCAACCGGGCCGAGCCCCGCCGCGAGGAGGTGCAGATCCTCCAGGGCATGATCACGGCGCTGGAGCGGCACGGGTCGGCGACGGGCAAGGAATAGCGGGACAAAGCGATGGGCTGGTGGAAAACGATTCTCGATGATGTCGACAGCGTGTTCGACCGTGACCCGGCGGCGCGGAGCCGCTGGGAGATCGCGCTGACCTATCCCGGGCTGCATGCGGTCTGGTGGCACCGCGTGGCGCACGCCCTGTGGCGGCGCAACTGGCGCCTGCTGGCCCGGCTGATCTCCAACGTGAGTCGCTGGCTGACCGGCATCGAGATTCACCCCGGGGCCCGGATCGGTCGGCGGTTCTTCGTCGATCACGGCATGGGGGTTGTGATCGGCGAGACCGCCCTGATCGGTGACGACTGCACCCTCTACCATGGCGTGACCCTGGGCGGGACCACCTGGCGCGAGGGCAAGCGCCACCCCACGCTGGGCGACGGGGTGGTGGTTGGCGCCGGCGCCAAGATCCTCGGGCCGATCGAGCTGGGGGCTGGTGTGCGCGTGGGCTCGAACGCGGTGGTGTTGAAGGACGCTCCCGCCGGCGCCACGCTGGTCGGCATTCCGGCCCGGGTCGTCGAGCGACGCGACGAGCAGAGCGAGACCAAGCGCCGGGTCGCCCAGCGCCTGGGGTTCGACGCCTACGGCGTGGCCCGCGACATGCCCGACCCCGTCGCGACGGTTGTCGACCGACTTCTCGATCACGTCCAGGCGGTCGATGGCCAGCTCGACGAGATGGCCGCCGCGCTGAGGTCCCTGGGCGTGGAGGTGTCCCGCCCGGCACGGCCCAGCCTGGACGGCTGTCATCTCGACGAGGAGGATGGCGTGTCCGGCTGCGCCGACCCGGCACGCGAGACCGACGATCAGGGTGCCGCTCGCGGCGAGTCGCCTCGGTGACAGGGAGGTGGGCATATACACTCCCCGCCCGCCGGATTATGATGGGACGACCCTTTTCGGGGCCCCGGGCCCCGGAATTCCGTATTCAGTGCAACGGCGCGGGTCGTTGCCGGGAGGTTTGCAATGAGGCTGACGACCAAGGGTCGCTACGCCGTCACGGCCATGCTCGACCTGGCCATCCATGATCGAGGGCAGCCCACGGCCCTGGCGGACATCGCGGAGCGGCAATCGCTCTCGCTTTCCTACCTGGAGCAATTGTTCGCCCAGCTTCGCCGTGGCCACTTGGTCAGCAGCGTACGTGGGCCGGGTGGCGGCTACCAGCTGGCACGCGAGCCCGGGCGGATCAACATCGCGGAGATCATCCACGCGGTCGACGAGATGGTCGACGTCACCCGCTGCGGCGGGCGTGGCAACTGCCAGGCCGGCGGTCAGTGCCTGGCGCACGATCTGTGGATGGGGCTGTCGGCCCAGATCCACGACTTCCTCGAGTCCATCTCGCTGGCGGATCTCGTGGAGAAACCGCACGTGCTGGATGTCTCCGCGGTGCAGGACGATCGACTGCAGAAGGTCCGCGACGAGCGGACCGAGGCGGTCGCCTCCGGCATGCGCGGCGTCGGTCCCTGAGTTTCCGAAGTAGTCAACCTCGTCCCCGTCGGGGCGGACCGCCAGGCGTTGGCTATTGGCGCAGAGTTTCCTTAAACTATCCGGCTTTCCGGTTGTCCGAGCGGGCGGCCGGCAGCTTTTTGTTTTCTGGTTTGTTTTCCACGTTTTACTGGGACGGTAGTCACCGCCCGAGCAGGAGAAAGTTTCATGGCCGTAGAACGCACCCTTTCGATCATCAAGCCCGACGCCGTCGCGAAGAACGTGATCGGTCAGATCATCTCGCGCTTCGAGGACGCCGGTCTGTCGGTGGTCGGTGCGCGCATGCTGCAACTGACCCGCGAGCAGGCCGAAGGCTTCTACGCGGTTCACAAGGAGCGTCCGTTCTTCGGCGAGCTGGTCAGCTTCATGATCTCCGGCCCGGTATTCGTCCAGGTGCTCGAGGGCGAGGACGCCATCGCCAAGAACCGTGACCTGATGGGCGCGACCAACCCGAAGGAAGCCGAGCCGGGCACCATCCGCGCC
>NZ_JAWLBP010000013.1:0-28474 GCF_041687595.1 Guyparkeria sp.
GCTGGTTTCCCAGCAGTTCCCAGCCGGCGCTAGTTTGTCCGTCGAGACCCTAAGCCAGGAAACGACGGGAGCACACGCATGAAGTGCCAGGGCGCCTCGCTAAAGGGGCGATAGTGGGGAGCGGATTCCCTGCGGGAATCGCGGTGGCGGGAATGACATTCCGGGGCTTGTGCGAGACAATGGACGCTTTTACAGCAAACGTCGGATCCATGAATCTCCACGAATATCAGGCCAAGGCCCTGTTGGCCCATCACGGTGTCGCCGTCCCCACGGGGAAGGTGCTTTCCGAGGTGTCGCAAGCTCCGCTTGCTGACGATCTCCCGGAGAGCGCCGAGGGTCGCTGGGTGGTCAAGGCGCAGGTGCACAGCGGCGCCCGCGGCAAGGCCGGGGGCGTGATTCTCGCCAGCGGGCCCGAGGAAGTTGCCGAGGCATCGCGGAAGCTGCTCGGCTCTCGGCTGGTGACCCGGCAGACCGGCCCGAACGGTTTGCCGGTGGACCACGTGCTGGTCGAGCCCGGTGCCGATATCCGCAAGGAGTACTACCTCGCTCTCACCGTGGATCGCGCCTTGCAGCGGGTGGTGCTGATCGCTTCCTCGGAGGGCGGGATGGACATCGAGGCGGTCGCGGCAGACTCACCGGAGTCGATTCGTCGCGTCGTGATCAACCCGACCGTTGGCCTGCAGGCGTATCAGGCTCGTCAGGTCGCCTTCGCCATTGGGCTGGAGGGTGTCCAGATCCGGGATTTTGTCTCCCTGGCCCTGCGCACCTATCAGGCATTCGTCGAGAGCGACGCCTCCCTGATCGAGATCAACCCGCTGGCCGAGACGAGCGACGGCACGCTGACAGTGCTGGATGCCAAGGTGTCGCTGGACGACAACGCCGGCTATCGTCAGCAGGCGCTATGGTCCGGACGGGACGTGAACCAGGAGGACCCGGCCGAGCGAGAAGCGATCGAGCATGGGCTCAACTACGTCTCTCTCGACGGTGACATCGCCTGCATGGTGAACGGTGCCGGACTGGCGATGGCCACGATGGACCTGATCAAGCATGCCGGCGGCATGCCGGCGAATTTCCTGGACGTGGGCGGCGGCACGTCCGCGGCCAAGGTGACCGAGGCATTCAAGCTGATACTTCGGAATTCCCGTGTCGAGGCGATTCTGGTCAATATCTTCGGCGGCATCGTGCGCTGCGATCTGATTGCCGAGGGGATCATCGAGGCGGCGCGTGAAGTATCCCTCGACGTGCCCACGGTGGTCCGGTTGGCCGGGACCAATGCGGAACTGGGAAGGAAGATGCTGTCCGAGTCCGGCCTGAACCTCACCGCCGAAGACGATCTCGCCAGTGCGGCCGAGATTGCCGTGACGTTGGCCAAGCAACATCGGGGAGCAGCGCAATGAGCATTCTGGTCGCCGCGGACACTCGCGTTATCTGCCAGGGTTTCACCGGCAAGCAGGGCACTTTTCACTCGGAGCAGGCGCTCGCTTACGGCACTCGGCTCGTCGGCGGCGTCACCCCGGGCAAGGGCGGACAGACGCATCTCGGGTTGCCGGTGTTTGATACCGTCGCCGACGCGGTCATCGAGACCGGTGCGACGGCGAGCATGATCTACGTGCCGGCACCCTTTGCCGCCGACTCGATCCTGGAGGCGGCCGATGCGGGCATCGAGGTGATCGCCTGTATCACCGAAGGCATCCCGGTGCTGGATATGGTTCGGGTCAAGGCCGTGCTGGCCCAGGATTACCCGGATGTCAGCCTGATCGGGCCGAACTGCCCGGGCCTGATCACACCGGATGCCTGCAAGATCGGCATCATGCCGGGGGCGATCCACCGCAAGGGCGTGGTGGGCATCGTGTCGCGGTCCGGCACGCTGACCTACGAAGCGGTGGCGCAGACGACGGCCACCGGCCTGGGGCAGAGCACCTGCGTCGGTATCGGTGGCGACCCGGTGGGCGGACTGGACTTCATCGACTGCCTGTCGCGTTTTGCCGAGGACCCGCAGACTGAACTGGTCCTGATGGTGGGCGAGATCGGCGGGGATGCCGAGGAGGCCGCGGCGGCGTACATTCGCCAGGGTTACCCGAAGCCCGTTGTCGCCTACATCGCCGGCGCAACGGCGCCGGCAGGCAAGCGGATGGGGCATGCCGGTGCCGTGATCTCGGGTGGCAAGGGCACGGCCGAAGCCAAGTGCGAGGCACTGCGTGAAGCCGGCGTTCACGTCGTCGAGAGCCCGGCGGACCTGGGTGTGACCGCGGCAAGGGTGCTGGGCAAAACGACCGAGCGGGGTGCGGTCTGACCGTGGAGCACCTCACAGCGCAGGAAACCGGTGGGCTGCGGATCGCCCTGGCACAGATCAACACCCGGGTGGGGGACTGCCGAGCGAACGCCTCGCGCGTGATCGAACTGGTCGAGCGCGCGCGCAAGGAGGTGGACGCCCGACTGGTCGTCTTCCCCGAGCTCACCATCTCCGGCTACCCGCCCGAGGACCTGCTGCTGCGCGAGGACTTCGTCGACTCCTGCGAACGGGAACTCGAGCGGATCGCGGAGAACGTCGGCGATGTGGCGGTGATGATCGGCACCCCGGGGCGCGGCCCCGATGGCCACATGCAGAACCAGGCGGTGGTCATCGATGGCGGACGCGTGACGGCCAGGTACGCCAAGCGGGCTCTGCCGAACTACGGTGTCTTCGACGAGAAACGCTACTTCCGCAAGGGGCGCGAGCCGCTGGTGGTCGAGATCGACGGGGTCTCCGTCGGCGTGGTCATCTGCGAGGATGCCTGGCACGAGGGGCCCATTGAGGAGACAGCGCAGGCGGGTGCAAACGTGATCTGCGTGCTCAACGCCTCGCCGTTCCACCGGCAGAAGACCCGCGAGCGCGAGGCCCAGATCGCCGAGCGCGTGCATTCCAGCGGCTGCGCGATCATCTACGTCAATCTGGTTGGCGGTCAGGACGAACTCGTCTTCGACGGGCGCTCGTTCGTTTCCTGCCGGACCGGCAACCACATGCATCTGCCGGGCTTCGCCGAGGCGATTGGCTGGACCGAGGTCTCCGCCGACGGAGAGATCCTGGCACACGGGCCGAGCCATGAATGGCAACAGGGCGAGGCGGAAATTTATCGCGCCCTGACCACCGGCATCGCCGACTACGTGCGCAAGAACGGGTTTTCCGGCGTTGTGCTGGGCCTGTCCGGCGGGATCGACTCGTCCCTGGTCCTTGCCCTGGCCGTCGACGCACTGGGGGCGGATAACGTGCTGGCCGTGCGCATGCCCTCGCGCTACACCTCGCCCATGAGCCTCGAGGACGCGCAGCTCCAGTGCGACGCACTGGGCGTGCGCTGCGAGACCATCTCGATCGAGCCGATCTTCGAATCGTTCCGCGAGACGCTCTCGCCGCTGTTCGCCGGGCTGGCCGAGGATGTCACCGAGGAGAACCTGCAGGCCCGCGCCCGCGGCGTGATCCTGATGGCCCTGTCGAACAAGTTCGGTCGTCTGCTCCTCACCACCGGCAACAAGTCGGAGCTCGCCGTGGGCTACGCCACGCTCTACGGGGACATGGCCGGCGGCTTTGCGCCGATCAAGGACGTGCCCAAGACCGTGGTCTACGAGCTGGCGCGCTACCGCAACACGCTCGGTGGCGCCGTGCGCCCGGAGCTGGCCGCGGTACCGGAGCGGGTGATCACCCGCGAGCCGTCGGCCGAGTTGCGCGCCGATCAGCGGGACTCCGACTCGCTGCCGCCCTACGCGGACCTCGATCGCATCATCGAGGCGTTCGTCGAGCGCGACAGCAGCATCGAGGACATCGTCGCCATGGGGCTGGACGAGGCCATCGTGCGCCGCGTGGTCGGCATGATCCTGGTCAACGAGTACAAGCGCCGCCAGGCGCCGCCGGGCGTGCGCATCAGCCGTCGGGCCTTTGGCCGTGACCGTCGTTATCCCATCAGCTCGGGATTCCGTCCCGACAAGGTCGGTTCGTAAACGCATTCAGCTGACATGGCAGGAAATGGGAGAGCCCGAGTGGCATCCGCTCCCCGGCTCCCGCTATCCCAGATCGCCCCACTGGTACTGCAGTACCGCCACACCGGTTATCGCCGCGGTCTCCGCGCGGAGGATGCGCGGTCCGAGGGTCAGTGCGCGGAAGCCTTGCTCGCCGGCTCTCGCCACTTCCTCCTCGGTCAATCCGCCCTCGGGGCCGACTAGAAGGGCAACTCCCTCGGGGCGCGGCAGTTCGCGCAGGTCCGTCATTGGCCGCTCGGCGCGCGGGTCCAGCACCAGCCGGACCGGGACATCGGTCGCGGCGAGGGACTCGGCCAGAGAGCGGATCGGCTCGATGGTCGGCAGGATGTCGCGCCCGCACTGCTCGCAGGCATTGATCATGATCTGGCGCCAGCGGACCAGGCGCTTCTCGGCCCGATTGCCCTTGAGTTCCAGCACGCTGCGCTCGGTTTCCACCGGTGCGATCGTGGTCACGCCCAGCTCGACCGCCTTCTGGATCACCAGCTCCATCTTTTCGCCCTTGGCCAGTGCGGCCATGAGCGTGATGGGCACGACTGCCTCGCCGGGGCTCTCCGTGACGGATCCGATGGCGACGGTCGCCTCGCGGCGACCCAGGCTCAGCGTGGCGCTCGCCCGCAGGCCCCGACCGTTGAAGACCTCCAGCGGTTGGCCGTCGCGCAGCCGGAGCACGTTGCGCA
The DNA here is from genome assembly GCF_041687595.1 of Guyparkeria sp. Lineage (NCBI taxonomy): Bacteria > Pseudomonadati > Pseudomonadota > Gammaproteobacteria > Chromatiales > Thioalkalibacteraceae > Guyparkeria > Guyparkeria sp. The sequence goes on from NZ_JAWLBP010000013.1 coordinate 4,689, forward strand.
GGTAGTTCACCGTGTCGGAGGGCAGGTCGATGCTGCCGCCGGGGTCCAGCTCGGCGTCGACGAAGATGCGACGGACGCGCATCAGCGCACCGCGGCCCTCGAGGCATCACGCGTGACCTCGAAGATGTGCCGGTAGTCGTCCTCGTCGAGGACGTAGGGCGGCATCCAGTAGAGGGTGTTGCCCAGCGGGCGCAGTAGCAACTCGTGTTCGAGGGCGTACTGGTAGGCGCGTACACCGCGACGTTCCTCGAAGGCGAAGGGCTCGCCGGTCGCCGGGTCGACCAGGTCCATGGCGGCGATCATGCCGGTGCGACGCACGTTGGTGATCTGGGGTTCGCCGGCCAGTTCGGCGAGGTGCCGGTCCATGATCGCCTGGGCCTCGCGGTTGGCCTCGATCACGTCGTCGCGTTCGAACAGCTCCAGGGTGGCGAGCGCCGCCGTGCAGGCCAGCGGATTGCCGGTGAAGCTGTGGCTGTGCAGGAAGGCGCGCATGGTGGCGTAGTCGTCGTAGAACGCCTGGTAGACCGTGTCGCTGGTGAGTATCGCGGCCAGCGGCAGGTAGCCGGCGGTCAGCCCCTTGGACAGGCAGAGAAAGTCCGGGGTGATGTCCGCTTGTTCACAGGCGAACAGGGTGCCGGTTCGACCGAAGCCCACGGCGATTTCGTCGGCGATCAGGTGCACGTCGAACTCGTCGCAGAGCATCCGTAGGCCGCGGATGTAATCCGGGTGGTGCATCAGCATGCCGGCCGCGCACTGGACCAGCGGCTCGACGATCACTGCCGCCGTGCGGTCGGCCTGCTCCTCGAGGATCCGGCGCATGCCGTCGAGCGCTTCGGCGGCCCGCTCGCGGCAGTCGCCAAGGTCCTGCCGACAGGCGGGCGAGGGCGCGGTGGCCGTGGCGCGCAGCAACGGACCGTAGGTGTCCTTGTAGAGGCCGACGTCACCGACGGACAGGGTGCCGAGGGTCTCGCCGTGGTAGCTGTTTGCCACGGTGATGAACTCGCTCTTCTCCGGGCGACCGCTGTTGCGCCAGTAGTGGTAGCTCATCTTCAGCGCCACCTCGACGCCGGAGGAACCGTTGTCGGCGTAGAAGACGCGGTCGAGCCCGGAGGGGGTGATCTCGACCAGCTGCTCGGAGAGCTCGATCACCGGGCGGTGCGAGAAGCCGGCCAGGATCACGTGCTCGAGACGGTCGAGCTGCTCCTTGATCCGTTCGTTGATGGTGGGATTGGCGTGACCGAAGATGTTCACCCACCAGGAACTGATGATGTCCAGGTAGCGTCGCCCGTCGAAATCGTACAGCCAGGGCCCCTCGCCCCGCTCGACGGGTACCAGCGGGATGGATTCGTGATCCTTCATCTGGGTGCAGGGATGCCAGAGGACGTTGAGGTCCCGGCGTTGCCAGTCCTGGTTGCGGGTCATGCCGTGCTCCGGAAGTCAGCAGTGGATTCAGCGTTCGTTGATGGTTTCTTCGACGCGGCGACCGAAGTGCCGCCCGCCGCGCGCGGCCAGCGAGACCCGCACGGGATCACCAGGGGCGAGGTCGACTACGCTGACCGCCCGTCCTTCGGGCGATACCAGCCGGATCGTCTCAGCGTGCTGGAGTATGGCGGAAAACCGGTTGCCCTTGGCGTCGACCGCTTCGACCTGCACCATCGGTCGCCGTTCGATCTTGTTGCGGCCCACGGCCAGCGTGCGGGTCCGGCCGTTCGGATCGACTACCAAGGCGGGGTCGCCGCTGGCTATTTCGGCCAGATAGCGCACCCGGTCGCCGGGGGTGACCACGTAGCCGTGAATCGCGCCGGCATTCACCCGGAAGGGGCGAGCGGCACAGTGCGGGTTGTCCACGTTCTCGCTGTGTATCAGGAAGCGGGCGTGGTTGAAGCTGCCCACCAGCAGCCCTTCACCCGGGGTGAGTTCGCCGATCAGGTCCAGACAGCTGCGGTCGCCCATGCCCACCGGGGTGATCGAGGTGATATGAGCGGTGGTGAGCTCGACCTCTGACGGGTCGAGTTCCGCGAGTACGCGGCCCAGCGCGTCGATGCTCGCGGCATCGGCGTCCCGCAGCCAGATCCCGGCCACGCCCTTTTCCATGATGGTCAGGGCCAGTTTGGCCTGCTCGACGTCGTCGACCACCTGGATTACCGCCGCGCCGCGGGAGATCAGGTTCTCCGCCGGGATAATGGTCCATTCGGCAGGCTCGACCACTGCGAGCCGGTCAAGACCGACCTGCTCCTCGTCGCTTTCCTGTTCGATCCGGTAGCGCTCGAAGTCCCGACCTTCCACGAAATCGCCCCCGGGCCCAACCCGGTCAAGCCCGGCGGCATCGATGTCGGCGTCGTCGGGCAGGACCACCGCCGTGGCCCCGGCCTGCGCCGCGGCATGGACGAGTCCGGCGTCCGGGCGGGCCGGTTCGACCCAGATGTGCTTGCGCGAGAGCGTCGTGGTCATGGTCGCGAGTATAACGTCTGTGGCCAGGCTGTCGGTGGTGAGGCAGGGAGGTGGGCCCGCGGGCGCCGGTCTACTGCAGGGGGCGTTCAGTCGCGGCCGATCAGGCCGGCGTCGCGGCAGAGCCCGATGACCGGCTGCGAGCGGTTCATGGCGTAGAAATGGATGCCGGGCGCCCCGGCATCGACCAGCTGCCGGCACAGTTCGGCGACCACGTCGTGGCCGAAGGCGCGCAGGCTGTCCATGTCATCGCCGAAGGCCTCCAGCCGCTTTCTCAGCCAGCGCGGGATGTCCGCGCCGCACATGTCGGAGAACCGCGCGAGCTGCTGGTAGTTGGTGATCGGCATCACGCCGGGCACGATCGGCACGTCGACGTTCAGGCGCTCGCAGTCGTCGAGAAAGCGGCGGTAGGCCTCGATCGAATAGAAGTACTGCGTGATCGCCGCATCCGCGCCGGCGTCGACCTTGCGCTTGAAGTTGGCCAGGTCCGTCTCGGCATCGGGTGCCTGGGGATGGAACTCGGGGTAGGCGGCCACCTCGACGTGGAACCAGTCGCCGCTGTGCTCGCGGATGAAGGCCACCAGCTCGTTGGCATAGCGAAAATCACCCGGGTCCTGCATGCCGCTGGGTAGATCGCCGCGCAGGGCGACGATCCGCCGGATGCCCTGTTCACGGTAGTCGTCGAGTATTTGCCCGACGCCCTCGCGCGAGGAGCCGATGCAGGACAGATGCGGGGCGGCCGGCACGCCCGAGTCGCGCTGGATCTCGCGGACCGTCTCGAAGGTCCGCGTCTGGGTCGAGCCGCCGGCGCCGAAGGTGACCGAGAAGTACTCGGGACGGATCTCGCGCGCGAGTTCCTGGTAGACCTCGCGCAGCCTCGCCTCGCCCTCGGCGGACTTCGGCGGAAAGAATTCGCAGGAAACCGGGATCGGCATGATTCCTCCGGGGAATGAAGATCGGGCCGGGCAGGCGTTCCCGCCCGGCAGGTCGGCTCAGTCGCGCCGGCTCAGTAGCGGTACGTGTCCGGCTTGAACGGGCCTTCGGCGGGAACGCCGAGGTACTTCGCCTGCGCATCGGTCATGCGCGTGAGCACGCCGCCGAAGCCCTCGACCATGTAGCGGGCGACCTCCTCGTCGAGCTGCTTGGGAAGGACCTCGACGCGCAGCGCCTCACCCTTCTTCTCGGCCGGCAGGTCGGCGAAGCGATCCTGGAACAGGTGGATCTGCGCCAGCACCTGGTTGGCGAAGGAGCCGTCCATGATGCGGCTCGGGTGGCCGGTAGCGTTGCCCAGGTTCACCAGGCGGCCTTCGGAGAGCAGGATCAGGTAGTTTTCGCTGTCCGGATCGAAATCGCCGCCGGCCGTCGCCTCGCGGTAGACCTTGTGCACCTGCGGCTTGATCTCTTCCCAGGCCCAGTTCTCGCGCATGTAGGCGGTGTCGATCTCATTGTCGAAGTGGCCGATGTTGCAGACCACCGCAGTGTTCTTGAGCGCACGCAACATCGGCGCGTCACAGACGTTGACGTTGCCGGTGGTGGTGACGATCAGGTCGATCTTGCCCAACAGGCGCTGGTCGATGCCGTCGTCGTTGCCGGTGTTGATGCCGTCGACGTACGGCGAGACCACCTCGAAGCCGTCCATCGCCGCCTGCATGGCGCAGATCGGGTCGATCTCGGTGACCTTGACGATCATGCCTTCCTGGCGCAGCGAGGCGGCCGAGCCCTTGCCCACGTCACCGTAACCGATCACCAACGCCTGCTTGCCGGAAAGGAGGTGGTCGGTCGCGCGCTTGATCGCATCCGAGAGCGAGTGACGACAACCGTACTTGTTGTCGTTCTTCGACTTGGTAACCGCGTCGTTGACATTGATCGCGGGGATCTTGAGCGAGCCGTCCTCGAGCATTTCCAGCAGGCGGTGCACGCCGGTGGTGGTCTCCTCGGAGACGCCGTGGATGCCCTCGAGCAGGTTCGGGTACTTCTCGTGCATCAGGCCGGTCAGATCCCCGCCATCGTCGAGCAGCAGGTTCGGAGTCCAGGCCTCTTCATCATTGCCGGGGCCCTGAATGGTCTGCTCGACACACCACCAGTATTCCTCCTCGGTCTCGCCCTTCCAGGCGAACACCGGGATGTTGTTTGCGGCGATGGCGGCCGCGGCGTGGTCCTGGGTGGAGAAGATGTTGCACGACGACCAGCGCACCTCGGCGCCCAGCGCGGTGAGCGTCTCGATCAGGACCGCGGTCTGGATGGTCATGTGGATGCAGCCGGCGATGCGCGCCCCGGCCAGCGGCTGCTCGCCGCGGTATTTCTCACGGATCTTGATCAGCGCCGGCATCTCGCGCTCGGCGATGCGGATCTCGCGGCGACCCCAGTCGGCGAGATTGATGTCGGCGACCTTGAAGTCGTTGAAGGCTTGGGGCTTGGTTACGGCATTCACTTCTTGCGCGTCCTCTCGGTTCTTTCGCGTGAATCGACTTGAACACGAGGGCGACGATGCGGCTCTTGTTCAAGTCGAGGGCTTGAAAGCGGATCGTTCGGCGAGTCTGCCGTGACGGTCCTCAAGAGCGCCGTTGATCGGGTTGCAGTCCGCGGGGGGGCGGTCTACAGCCGCGTCCCCGGTCGAGCCTGATCCGCGCATGAGCGGATTGCAGCGCTCCTCGACCGGGGCGGGTTTGCTGGAATCGGCAGGCGATTCGCGTCGGCAAGTATAACCTCAGGCCTACAGGTTTGCATCCACGCGCAAGGTCTCGGCGCGGTCGATCCGCTCCCAGGTGAACTCGGGCTCCTCGCGGCCGAAGTGCCCGCCGACGGCGGTTTTCTGATAGATCGGCCGGACCAGGTCGAGCATCTTCAGGATGCCGTAGGGGCGCAGGTCGAAGTGCTCGCGCACCAGTTCGGTGATGCGCTCGTCGGGAATTCGGCCGGTGCCGAAGGTGTCGATGCTGATCGAGGTCGGTTCGGCCACGCCGATGGCATAGGACACCTGGATCTCGCAACGGTCCGCCAGCCCGGCGGCGACGATGTTCTTCGCCACGTAGCGCCCGGCGTAGGCGGCCGAGCGATCGACCTTGGAGGGGTCCTTGCCGGAGAAGGCGCCGCCGCCGTGACGGGCCATGCCGCCGTAGGTGTCGACGATGATCTTGCGCCCGGTCAGGCCGCAGTCACCCACCGGGCCGCCGATGATGAACTGGCCGGTAGGGTTGATGTGGTACTTGGTGCGCTTGTCCAGCCACTCGGCGGGCAGCACCGGCTTGATGATCTCCTCCATCACCGCTTCGTGCAGTTCCGTCTGCGAGATGTCCGGGTTGTGCTGGGTGGACAACACGACCGCGTCGACGCCGACCGGCTTGCCGCCCTCGTAGCGGAACGTGACCTGCGACTTGGCGTCGGGGCGCAGCCAGGAGAGTGTGCCGGCCCGGCGCACGTCCGCCTGGCGCTGGACCAGCCGGTGGGCGTAGGTGATCGGCGCCGGCATCAGCACGTCGGTCTCGTTGGTCGCGTAGCCGAACATCAGCCCCTGGTCGCCCGCCCCCTGCTCGGTGGCGACCTCTCGATCCACGCCCTGTGCGATGTCGGAGGACTGCTTGCCGATGGCGTTGAGCACGCCGCAGGTGTGGCCGTCAAAGCCCAGCTCCGAGCTGGTGTAGCCGATGTCGCAGACTACCTTGCGCACCAGCTCGTCGACATCAACCCAGGCCGAGGTGGTCACCTCGCCGGCCAGCACCACGAAGCCGGTCTTGACCAGGGCCTCGCAGGCAACCCGGGCGTTGGGGTCCTGCTTGAGGATGGCGTCGAGAACGGCGTCACTGATCTGGTCGGCGATCTTGTCCGGATGCCCCTCGGAGACGGATTCCGAGGTGAACAGGTGGCGCTTGTTGCCAGGTGCGGTCATGTGGGACGAGCCTCGTCTGATGGTGTCTGGTGGATTGATGGGCCGTGCCCGGTCCCGCGCTCAGTACCCGTAGGTGCCCAGGAGCAGTTCCGAGTGTCCGCGATAGAGGTTGTCGTTGGCCCGGACGATATCGGTCAGGTTGTTCGATTGCAGGATTTCCTGTCCTTCCTCGCTGCGGCCGAACGACACCAATGCCTGCTCCAGGGAATCTGCGGTGCGCGGGTGCACCTCGGGGGATACGGAGAAGGCGAGGAATGGCAGCGTTTCGGTTGTCACCACGGTGTTGAGCCCGGTGTACCCCCCGACCAGAGGGGTGGGTATGACCGCGGCGCGCACTTCCTCGTCCAGAACGGCCTGGACTACGTCGCGGTTGGTGTCCCGGAACACGAGATCGGGCTGTTTCACCGGGTTGGGGAAGAGCTGGTAGAGAGTCAGGGCGCTGACTGACGGTGTCGGTTGCACGGCCACGCGCTTGTTGACCAATTCGTCGGGCGCGAAGACCAGGTCGTCCTCGCGAGTGACCAGCGACTGGGTCACCCCGCCGTCGAAGCGAGCGATCACCCGCCAGCCCTGGCGCTGGATCCGGAAGTCGGTGACGGGGGCCGAATCGAGAGCGATGTCGAAGTCCGATCCGCTGCGAGTCGCTTCCCAGAAGGCGAGGTAGCTGGGGAACAGCTTGAGCTCCACCGGCTGGTCGATCTGCTTGGAGAGATGCTCGGCCACGGGGGTGTAGGCCTCGACAAGCTCCGCTTCCGGCAGGAAGGGCGCGATGGCGAACTCGAGGGCGTCCTCGGCCTGGGCTTGCAACGAGCCGAGCGTCAGGCCAAGGGCGGCGATTGTGGCAGTAACCGTGCGGGCCGCCTTGTGAAGCGCGCCGCGGATGATGCGGTCGTGTGCCCGGCTGGCTCCATTCTTGAAGACGGTGAGAGGGCGTGTCGAGAACGCGTGCATGGGGGAGGCCTCCTGGTCCTTGGCAATTCGTGTCCGAACTGGCTCTTGATTCTTATCGTTTGATCGTCGGTCCGACCCGAGCGGCGTCATGCCCCGGTGGCCGAGTGATCACGAAAAATATCACAAACGGTCCCACCCGGACGAGAGAGTCTCTGGACAGCAGGTGCCGCCGGTGTGAGAGACTCCCGCTCCTCAGCAAAGAGTTGGACAGGACAGCAGCAGGAGGAGAACGCATGGCACGAACCGAAACCCCCGTCTGCGACTTCGGTCGGCCGGCCGTGGATTTCGCCCTGCCGGATACGGATGGGCGCATCTGGCGGCTGGCTGACGTGCGCGGGCCGAAAGGCACCCTGGTGATGTTCATTTGCAACCACTGCCCCTACGTCAAGGCGGTGCTCGATCGGATCGTTCGCGATGCTCGGGAATTGAAGGGGCTGGGCGTTCACTCGGTGGCAATCATGTCCAATGATCCGACGGACTACCCCGAGGATTCGCCACAGAACATGAAGCGCATCGCCGAGCAGTACCAGTTTCCCTTCCCCTACCTCCTCGACGAATCTCAGGCGGTCGCCAAGGCGTATGGCGCGGTCTGCACGCCGGATTTCTTCGGTTACAACGCCGACCTGGAGTTGCAGTACCGCGGCCGCCTGGACGCTTCGCGCAAGGAGGCCGAGCCCGACGCGCCGCGCGAGCTGTTTGAGGCGATGAAACAGGTCGCCGAAACGGGGCGCGGCCCCGAGGATCAGGTGCCTTCCATGGGATGCTCGATCAAGTGGCGCGAGGACTGAAATCGGTCGTCGGCCGCCGCGCTCGGGAGTTCCCGGCGCGACTCGAATGCGGGCTCGACGCGTCTCCAGGTCGGGAAGATGCAGGCTGATCGCTTGTAAAGGACGGCACTTGGCACGAGGGCCGGTGTCTCGTATTGGGGCCTCCGGCGGTGGCCCCAATGCGACCCTTGATTGCCTGCCAAATGTGATGCGACAGACGGTCGTCCGTAACTGATTGAAAATTCTGGTGGTTGCCTTGCGCAGGGGTTTTGGCGACAATGTCGCGCAATTGCCGCGCCTACCTCACGGTAGTGTGCGTACGACCGCGTGCGCAATGCACATGGCGCCCAGGATCGCTTCTTTTCAACCCTTTGGAGTGTTTTATGTCGACACGTAGAGAGCTTGCCAACGCCATCCGTGCGTTGAGCATGGACGCCGTTCAGAAGGCGAACTCGGGCCACCCGGGTGCCCCGATGGGCATGGCGGACATCGCCGAGGTGCTGTGGAACGACCACATGCAGCACAACCCGAAGAACCCGGAATGGCCGAACCGTGATCGCTTCGTGCTTTCCAACGGCCACGGCTCGATGCTGATCTACTCTCTGCTGCATCTGTCCGGCTACGAGCTGCCGATGGAAGAGCTCAAGAACTTCCGTCAGCTCCACTCCAAGACCCCGGGTCACCCGGAATACGGCTACACTCCGGGCGTCGAGACCACGACCGGCCCGCTCGGCCAGGGCATCACCAATGCCGTTGGCATGGCGATCGCCGAGAAGATGCTCGCCGGCCAGTTCAACAAGCCGGGGCACAAGGTCGTCGACCATTACACCTACTGCTTCCTCGGTGACGGCTGCCTGATGGAAGGCATCTCCCACGAGGCCTGCTCGTTGGCTGGCACCCTGGGCCTGGGCAAGCTGGTGGCTTTCTACGACGACAACGGCATCTCCATCGACGGTCACGTCGAGGGCTGGTTCACCGACGACACGCCCAAGCGCTTCGAGTCCTACGGCTGGCACGTCGTCCGTGACGTCGACGGCCACGACGCCGAGGCCATCGACGCGGCCATCCGCGAGGCGCGTTCGGTCAACGACAAGCCGTCCATGATCTGCACCAAGACCGTGATCGGCTTTGGTGCGCCGAACCTCTGCGGCAGCCATGACTGCCACGGCGCCGCTCTGGGCGAAGCCGAGGTCAAGGCCACTCGCGAGAACATCGGCTGGAACCACGAGCCGTTCGTCATCCCGGACGACGTCTACGCCGGCTGGGATGCCACCGAGAAGGGTTCGAAGGCCGAGGCCGAGTGGAACGAGGCGTTCGCCGCCTACGAGAAGGAATACCCGGCCGAGGCCGCCGAGCTCAAGCGCCGCCTGAGCGGCGAGCTGCCGGGCGACTTCAGCGAGAAGATGGACGCCCTGATCAAGGAGATCGATGCCAAGGGCGAGTCGGTCGCCTCGCGCAAGGCCTCCCAGGCCGTGATCACCGGCCTGGCGGACATGCTGCCGGAGCTGGTCGGCGGTTCGGCGGATCTCGCGCCGTCCAACCTGACCACCTGGAAGGGCTGCACCGCGCTGACCGCCACCGAGTCGGATGCCAACTACATCCACTACGGCGTGCGCGAGTTCGGCATGAGCGCCATCATGAACGGCATGGTCCTGCACGGTGGCCTGCTGCCGTACGCGGGCACCTTCCTGATGTTCTCCGAGTACGCCCGCAATGCCCTGCGCATGGCCAGCCTGATGAAGATCGGTTCGATCTTCGTCTACACCCACGACTCCATCGGTCTGGGCGAAGACGGTCCGACTCACCAGCCGGTCGAGCAGATCGCCACCATGCGCCTGATCCCGGGCATGCAGACCTGGCGCCCCTGTGACGCGGTCGAGACTGCCGTCGCCTGGAAGCAGGCCGTCGTCCGTCGTGACGCGCCGACCTCGCTGGTCTTCTCCCGCCAGGGCCTGCCGCACCAGACCCGCAACGCCGAGCAGATCGCCAACATCGAGAAGGGCGGTTACATCCTGAAGGACTGCGACGGCGCGCCGGACCTGATCCTGATCGCCACCGGCTCCGAGGTCGGCCTGGCCATGGATGCCGCCGAGAAGCTGACCGACAAGAAGGTTCGCGTCGTTTCCATGCCGTGTGTCGAGGCCTTCGAGGCACAGGACGAGGCCTACCGCGAGTCCGTGCTGCCGAGCAACGTCACCGCCCGCATGGCCATCGAGGCCGGCGTGACTTCGTGCTGGTACAAGCACGTGGGCACCCAGGGCAAGGTTATCGGTCAGGACACCTTCGGTGAATCCGCGCCGGCCGGTGACCTGTTCAAGTACTTCGGCTTTACCGTCGAGCGCGTGGTCGAAGAGGCCCGCAAGCTGGGCTGAACACGCGCCGATTGAAGATAATGGGCGCATGCCGACGCGGCGTGCGCCCTGACTGATTTTGTATCCACGTATCGATTAGGAGAATACCCATGGCAATTCGTGTCGGTATCAACGGCTTCGGCCGCATCGGTCGCATGGTCTTCCGTGCTGCCACCCAGGAGTTCCCGGAGCTGGAAATCGTCGGCATCAACGACCTGCTGGAGCCGGAGTACCTGGCGTACATGCTCAAGTACGATTCCGTTCACGGCCGTTTCGACGGTGACGTGTCGGTCGAAGGCAACAACCTGGTCGTCAACGGCAAGAAGATCCGCCTGACTGCCGAGAAGGACCCGTCCCAGCTCAAGTGGGGCGACCTGGACGTCGACGTCGTGGTCGAGTCCACCGGCCTGTTCCTCACCGAGGAAACCTGCCAGAAGCACATCGACGCCGGCGCCAAGAAGGTCGTTCAGTCTGCCCCGTCCAAGGACGCCACCCCGATGTTCGTCTACGGCGTCAACCATAACGATTACGCCGGTCAGAAGATCGTTTCCGCCGCCTCCTGCACCACCAACTGCCTGGCGCCGGTGGCCAAGGTCCTGAACGACAAGTTCGGCATCAAGCGTGGCCTGATGAGCACCGTTCACGCCGCCACCGCCACCCAGAAGACCGTCGACGGTCCGTCCCAGAAGGACTGGCGCGGCGGCCGCGGCATCCTGGAGAACATCATCCCGTCCTCCACCGGTGCCGCCAAGGCCGTGGGCAAGGTCCTGCCGGCCCTGAACGGCAAGCTGACCGGCATGGCGTTCCGCGTCCCGACCTCCGACGTCTCCGTGGTCGACCTGACCGCCGAGCTGGAGAAGGGCGCTTCCATGGACGACATCAAGGCCGCCATGAAGGAAGCCTCCCAGGGTGAGCTCAAGGGCGTGCTGGGCTACACCGAGGAAGCGGTCGTTTCCACCGACTTCCGTGGCCATCCGGAGCCGTCCGTGTTCGATGCCAAGGCCGGCATCGCCCTGGACGACACCTTCGTCAAGGTCGTCGCCTGGTACGACAACGAGTTCGGTTACACCTGCAACATGCTGCGCGTCGTGCAGCACGTCGGCAAGTAAACCGACTGACCGGAACGGGTGGGTTTTCCCCACCCGTTTTTCCACCCGCGTTCCGCACCTCTGCGGGAGCTGTAAGGATTGGGCGCCATTGAGTCGCCACCCATTCCTTACCGCTTTCTATCTGTCTCATTGAGGAGTTTTTCATGGCTAACGTCATTCGCATGACTGATCTCGATCTTGCCGGCAAGCGTGTCCTGATCCGAGCCGACCTGAACGTCCCGGTCAAGGACGGAAAGGTCACCTCCGACGCCCGCATCCAGGCCTCGCTGTCGACCATCAAGGCCGCCCTCGACCAGGGCGCGCACGTGATGGTGACCTCGCACCTGGGCCGTCCGACCGAGGGCGAGTTCTCGGAAGGCGATTCCCTGGCCCCGGTCGCCAAGGACCTGGGTGAGAAGCTCGGCCGCGAGGTGCGCCTGGTGCGCGACTACGTGGGCAAGGACGTCGAGGTAGGCGCCGGCGAGGTGGTCATGCTGGAGAACGTCCGTTTCAACAAGGGCGAAAAGAAGGATGACGAGGCGCTGGCCAAGCAGTACGCCTCCCTGTGTGACGTGTTCGTGATGGATGCCTTCGGCACCGCGCACCGCGCCCAGGCCTCCACCCACGGTGTGGCGAAGTTCGCCCCGACCGCCTGTGCCGGGACCCTGCTGACGGAGGAACTCGACGCGCTGAACAAGGCGCTGGCCAACCCGGCACGTCCGATGGTCGCCATCGTCGGCGGCTCCAAGGTCTCCACCAAGCTCACCGTCCTCGAGGCCCTGGCCGAGAAGGTCGACCAGCTGGTCGTCGGCGGCGGGATCGCCAACACCTTCATCAAGGCTGCCGGCCATGGCGTGGGCAAGTCGCTTTGCGAGGACGACCTGGTGCCGACCGCCAAGGCCCTGATGGACAAGCTCAAGAGCAACGGCGCGAACATCCCGATCCCGACCGACGTGGTCGTCGGCAAGCAGTTCGACGAGAACGAGCCGGCCGTGCTCAAGCGGGTCGAGGACGTTGCCGACGATGACATGATCTTCGACATCGGTCCGGAAAGCGCCGAGGAACTGGCCAAGATCATCGAGAAGGCCGGCACCGTCGTCTGGAATGGCCCGGTCGGCGTGTTCGAGTTCGACCAGTTCGGTGATGGCACCAAGCGCATCTCCCAGGCGATCGCCGACACCAACGCCTTCACGCTGGCAGGTGGCGGCGACACCATCGCGGCCATCCAGAAGTACGACCTGTACGACAAGGTGAGCTACATCTCCACCGCGGGCGGCGCCTTCCTCGAGTTCCTCGAGGGTAAGACCCTGCCGGCGGTTGCCATCCTCGAAGAGCGGGCGAAAGGCTGATGGCGGCCATGCATCAATCCACCGATCATCTGCCGTCGCAGAGGCGGACTAAGATCGTCGCGACCCTCGGTCCGGCCAGTGACGATCTGCAGACCATCACCGATCTGGTTCGCGCCGGCATCGACGTCGTGCGGATGAACTTCTCTCATGGCAAGGCGGCTGACCACCAGCGCCGTGCCGACCTGGTGCGCGAGGCCGCGGCAGCCGAGGGTCGCTATGTCGCGATCCTGGGCGACCTGCAGGGGCCGAAGATCCGCATTGACCGCTTCAAGGACGGCAAGGTGGAGCTCGAGACCGGGCAGCCGTTCCTCCTGGATGCCGAGCTGGATCCCGACGGCGGCGACGAGACCAAGGTCGGCATTACCTACAAGGCGCTGGTTTCCGACTCGCGTCCGGGCGATGTCCTGTTGCTCGACGATGGGCGGATTGTCCTGACAGTCGATGAGGTGCAGGGCAGCCAGGTACGCACCACGGTTGCCGTCGGCGGCACGCTGTCGAACAACAAGGGCATCAACCGTCAGGGTGGCGGCCTTTCCGCGCCGGCGATCACCGACAAGGATCGCGCCGACATCAAGACGGCCGCCAAGATCGGTGTCGACTACATTGCCGTCTCCTTCCCGCGTTCGGCCGAGGACATCCACGAGGCGCGTCGCCTGCTGCAGGAAGCCGGTTGCCGCGCGCACATCGTCTCCAAGATCGAGCGTGCCGAGGCGGTCGACTGCATCCGCGAGATCATCCAGGCCTCCGACGCCATCATGATCGCCCGCGGGGATCTGGGCGTGGAGATCGGCGATGCCGAGTTGCCCGCGGTGCAGAAGGCCTTCATCAAGATGGCCAAGGAGCTCAACCGCCCCGTCATCACCGCGACCCAGATGATGGAGACCATGATCGACAACCCGATCCCGACGCGGGCGGAAGTGTTCGACGTGGCCAACGCGGTGCTCGACGGCACCGATGCGGTAATGCTCTCGGCCGAGACGGCCGCCGGCAAGTACCCGGTGCGCGTGGTCGAGACCATGGCGCGGGTCTGTCATCGGGCCGAGTTCCAGATCGAGGCCAAGAAGAGCGCGCCGCCGCTGGACGTGCCCTTCGAGCGCATCGATCAGGCGATCGCCTATTCCGCGATATACACCGCCAACCACCTCTCGGTGGCGGCGATCGTGGCCCTGTCCGAATCGGGCGCCACCCCGCTGTGGATGTCGCGCGTGGACACCGATATCCCGATCTACACCTTCACCCGTTCCGAGGAGACCGCGCGTCGCGTGGGTCTCTACCGAGGCGTGCAGGCGGTGCACTTCCCGGTGCCGTCCACCGACCATGCCGAGGTCAACCGGATGGTGATCGAGAGTCTTCAGCAGATGGAAAAGCTCGACGAGGGCGATCTGGTGATCATCACCAAGGGCGACCTGATGGGTCAGATGGGCGGCACGAACGCCATGAAGATCGTTCGTGTCGGGGACGTGATCTCCGTCGACTGACGACCGGGTGTCATGTCTCGGCGCGATTTTGCATATCCGGGTGCGCTGGGTATGCTGTCGCGCTAGTTTAAGTTTCCCGCGCCCGGACCCCGTCCGGGTGCCAGACCGGTTTCGCAACTACTTTTCAACTTGAGGAGAGGCAATATGGCGCTCATTTCGCTTCGCCAGCTGCTGGATCATGCCGCTGAGAACAGCTACGGCATGCCGGCGTTCAACGTCAACAACATGGAGCAGATCCAGGCGATCATGCAGGCCGCCGACGAAGTCGACAGCCCGGTGATCCTGCAGGGCTCTGCCGGTGCGCGTAAGTACGCCGGCGAGCCGTTCCTGCGTCATCTGGTCGAGGCGGCCACCGAGATGTACCCGCACATCCCGGTCGTCATGCACCAGGACCACGGTTCGGACCCGGGCGTCTGCCTGCGTGCGATCCAGTCGGGCTTCTCCTCGGTCATGATGGACGGCTCCCTGCTGCCGGACATGAAGACCCCGTCCGACTACGAGTACAACGCCGGCGTTACCGCGAAGGTCGTCGAAATGGCGCACTCCGGTGGTGTTTCCGTCGAGGGTGAACTCGGTTGCCTCGGCTCGCTGGAAACCGGCGAGATGGGCGAGGAAGACGGCCACGGCGCCGAGGGCAAGCTGGACATGGACATGCTCCTGACCGATCCGGAAGAAGCCGCCCAGTTCGTCAAGGCCACTGACGTCGACGCCCTGGCGATCGCCATCGGCACCAGCCACGGCGCCTACAAGTTCACCCAGAAGCCGACCGGCCAGATCCTGCGCATCGACCGCGTCAAGGAGATCCACCAGCGGATCCCGGACACCCACCTGGTCATGCACGGTTCCTCCTCCGTTCCGGAAGAGTGGCTCGAGATCATCAACAACTACGGTGGCGACATGGGTCAGACCTACGGCGTGCCGGTCGAGGAGATCGTCGAGGGCATCAAGCACGGTGTTCGCAAGGTCAACATCGACACCGACCTGCGCATGGCGTCCACCGGTGCCGTTCGCAAGCACCTCGAAGAGAACAAGTCCAACTTCGACCCGCGCAAATTCCTCAAGGAAGCGACCGCCGGCATGCAGGCGATCTGCAAGGCGCGCTTCGAGGCATTCGGTTCGGCCGGCATGGCTTCCAAGATCCGTCCGGTCTCCCTGGAAGAAATGTACAAGCGCTACGAGTCCGGCAGCCTGAAGCAGAAGGTTCGCTAAGAGCGCACCTTCATCAGCCGGTTCCCGTGTCAGTTGCGGGCCGGCCGGAATCGCAAGACCCCGCCTCGGCGGGGTTTTTTCGTGCCTGACTATCGGGCTGCCTTGTCGCCTCCCCGGCGGTGACCACCGGCTCGGGAGCCGCCTGACGGAAATTTCTGCATCCGTCTGTGTCACGCGTACCCTAGACTCGTGTAAATACGTGATAATCGGTGCATGGAACGAATGGCTCACAAGGAGGAAAAGCGGCCGCTTCACGCGCGCCCCCTTGGTTCGGGCCGCGTTCGGCGCCCGGGGCTGCGCGGTGTCTGGTTGCTTGTCCTGATCGGCTGGCTGGTGCTGGGAGCGCTGGCGGCATTCGTGGTTCGCGACGATTACGAGGAGGCCATGGCCTCCCGGGAAGAGCGGCTGCAGGGGGCAATCGACTCTGCCCTG
Source organism: Guyparkeria sp. (assembly GCF_041687595.1). Taxonomy (NCBI): domain Bacteria; kingdom Pseudomonadati; phylum Pseudomonadota; class Gammaproteobacteria; order Chromatiales; family Thioalkalibacteraceae; genus Guyparkeria; species Guyparkeria sp. The sequence continues at coordinate 20,648 of NZ_JAWLBP010000013.1, forward strand.
GAGGGGCGCCAGGCGGAACTGGCGCGGATCGCGCGGATCCTGGCCCGGGACGAGCGGGTGAGAAGCATCCTGTCGCGGGCGCGGGCCACCGTGGAACTCGAGGGTGGGGGCAAGGGCGGCGAGGAGTCGGCCAATCTCCGGGGCGAGTTGGCCGATGCCGTGACGCCGATCTCCATCGAGCTCATCGAGGGTCAGGACCGGGTCCTGCAATTCCATCTCGGACCGGAGTCCGTCAGTTTCCTGCGCATGCACGAGCCGGGATACTTCGGCGATTCCCTGGCCGAGGTCCGTCCGCTACTGGGGCAGGTCTATCGTCGCGGGGAAGGTGCGCTCGGGTTCGAGGTCGGTCGGGTGTTCTCCGGCTTCCGGGCCGTGGAGCCGATCCGCGCCCCGGGAGTCGGGGGCGCGGTCATCGGCACGGTCGAGGTCGGTACCGGGGTGTTGCCGGTAGACGTCTACCTGCAGGACAGTCTCGGAGCTCGGGCGGCCCTGCTGCTTCCCGCGGGACTCGCCGAGACCCATATCTGGGAGGAGATGCGCGAACAGCGTCGGATCCTCCCTGTCGGGGGCGGGGAGTACTATCTGGATGGGCCGCGCATCGATCACTCCGGACTCCGCGAATACCTGTCCCGCGTGGATCGCCCGGGCGACGCTCGCTTCACTGCCGACGGTGAGCGGTGGCTGGCGGTGACACGTCCGGTTCCGGTCGTCGACGAGGAACACGCCGCGCTGCTGGTGGCGATCGAGTCGGTGGAGGACCTGTGGGCGGCCAGGAATGCCCGGCTGGTCCAGATCGGTCTGGCGGTTGTGCTCGCCATCCTGTTTACCACCCTCGCCCTTTGGCTTCTGTCCCGTTGGCAGGGGACGCGCTGGATGGTGATGGTCGATCGGGCGGAAGAAGAGCGGGATGCCCTTTTTCAGCTCAGTCCGCAGCCGGTGGAACTCACGGATAGCGGTGGCCGCAGCCTGCTGGTCAACGATGCCTACCGCCGGGTGTTCGGGGAATCGCGGCCCGACGCACCGGATGGAGAAACGGACCGCTGGCAGGCGCGCGGTATCGAGGGGCTGCAGCTCGAGTCCTTCGAGCGCGCCATCGCCGAAGGCGAACGCTGGAACGGGGCTCTGCGGTTGTCCTCCCTGCTGGGTGATTCCGTCTGGTACCGGGTTCAGGTCGTGCCGATCGCTGACGCCGCCGGCCGTACCGCGTGGCTGTGGTGGTTCTACCAGGACGTGGACCGGGAGCGCCGAGCCGCGGCGGTGGCACAGGCGGAGCGTGACCGTCTCGATGCCCTGCTGTCGGCCAGCCCGGCCGTCATCTATACCTATCTGGCCGATCATCCCGAGCGTATCGAGTACGTGAGCGCGAACATACGCGAGATCCTCGGCTACACCCCGGATGACCTCATCGACGGGCCGGGCTGGTGGAGCGATACCCTGCACCCCGAGGATCGTGATCGGGCCCTCGATGAGGCGGATTTCAACCGCTGGACGGGCGATCGCAAGCACACCCGGTACCGGCTGCTGCGTCCGGACGGCAGTGCCCTGTGGGTCACCGACACGGCCCGTCTGCTCCGGGATGGCGACGGTCGGCCCGAGCGCGTGGTCGGGGCGCTGATCGATTCCAACGAAGCGGTCACCCTCGAGGCGCGCCTGGCCGAAAGCGAGCGGATCTACCGGTCGATCGTCGAGGGTGTCGAGGAGGCGATCTTCCTGGTTCGCGTGGAGCCGGACGGCGGCTTTCGCTACCTGGCGTCCAACACGGCTCATGCCCGGGCGACCGGGCTGACCGGCGACCTGTTCGTGGGGCATACCCCCCCGCAGGTGTTCGGTTCTCGGGTCGCCGGCCGGCTCGAGGCGCACTACCGGGAATGCCGGGACCAGGGCCGGACCATCCGCTACCTCGAGACCCTCCCGCTTCCCGTCGGTCAGCAGAGCTGGCGCACGACGCTCACGCCGATTCGCGACCGCCAGGGCACGGTTGTGCTGCTGGTCGGCATGGCGGTCGTCGAGGAGGAATCGTGATGTCCCGGTCGGCCCGCTGGGCCCTGGATGATCCGAGGCCGCGGCTTGGTGGCTTGAAATCGCCCGTTGGCTCGCCCATGCTCGGCGCGAATTTTTTCGTCCTCTCTAGTGCGCAGGTGCCTGCATGCCGTCGATGATCACCCAGCCGGACAAGCGACAAGGCCAGCGCCCCGCGGCAGGTGTGGCCGTCCGGGCGCGCGGGCTGGTCAAGTGCTTCGGTCCGCTGCGGGCGGTGGATGATGTCGACTTCGACATTCCCGTCGGACGCTGTTTCGGCTTTCTCGGCCCCAACGGGGCGGGCAAGACCACCACGCTGAAGATGCTGATGGGGCTGGCGGACTTCGACGCGGGCGAGCTGTCCGTCTTGGGCTTTTCGCTGCCCGACCAGGCACGGGAGATCCGGGCCCGGGTCGGGCTGGTGCCCCAGGCCGACAACCTGGACCCGGATTTCACCGTGCGCGAGAACCTGTTCATGTATGCCCGCTTCTTCGGGCTGTCCCGTGACCAGGTGGCCGCTCGCGTGGACGAGTTGCTGGCATTCGCCGACCTGACGCACAAGGCCGATGCCCGGGTCGACCAGCTGTCCGGCGGCATGCAGCGCCGCCTCACCATTGCGCGCGCCCTGGTCAACGACCCGGACATCGTCGTGCTCGACGAGCCCACCACCGGGCTCGACCCGCAGATGCGTCACGTGATCTGGGGGCGATTGTCCGAGCTGCGCGCCCGCGGCGTGACCCTGGTGCTGACGACCCACTACATGGAGGAGGCGGAGCGGCTCTGCGACGCCCTGGTGGTGATGGATCACGGTCGCATCCTCGACCAGGGGGCGCCCGGCGAACTGGTGCGCCGCCACGTCGAGCCGGACGTGATCGAGCTGCGAGGGGACGTCAGCGACGGAGTCTTCGCCACGCTGTCCTCGATGTGCCTGCGCGCCGAGCGGCACGGCACGGCGGTCTACGTCTACACCAGCGCACCTGCCCCGATCCTGGAGTTCCTGGAAGAGGCGCAGGAACTCACGGTGATTCACCGCCGGGCCGGCCTGGAGGACGTCTTCCTGCACCTGACCGGCCGGGAGTTGCGCGAATGAAGCGGTCGATCTGGCAACCACCGCGCGCCCGCCGGGCATCCCTGTCGGTGTTCGCTCGGAACTTCCTGGTCTGGCGCAAGCTGCTCGGCCCGGCGATCGTCCTCAATTTCGGCGAGCCGGTCATCTACCTGCTGGGCCTCGGTATCGGCCTCGGGGCCCTGGTAGGCGACATCGGCGGGTTGCCCTACCTGGTGTTCCTCGCCTCGGGGATCGTGGCGTCCTCCGCGATGGTCTCGGTCAGTTTCGAGGGGATGTATTCCGTCTACACGCGCATGGTGCCGCAGAAGACCTTCGGCGCGATCATGGCCACACCGCTGGATATCGACGACATCGTGCTGGGCGAGACGGTCTGGGCCGCATTCAAGGGGCTGCTCAGTGCCGTGGCGATCTTGCTCGTCGCTGCACTGCTGGGGGCGGTGCCCGGTGGTCTCGGCGCGCTCTGGGCGCTGCCGGTGGTGTTCCTGCTCGGCCTGACCTTTGCCGGGCCGGCGATCATCATGGCCGCGATCGCCAACAACTACGACTTCTTCAATTACTACTTCGTGCTCGTGGTCACGCCCATGTTCATGCTCTCGGGCGTGTTCTTCCCGATCGAGACCCTGCCCGACTGGATGCAGACCGCGGTGCTGGTCCTGCCGCTCACCCACGCCATCGAGGTGATCCGCCCGCTGATCGTGGGCGAGCCGGTCGAGCACCTGGTCATCCATCTGGCCGTGCTGGCTGGGTTCGCGCTGGTGGCGTACTACCTGGCCGTGGCGCTGGTGCGGCGGCGGCTGTGGGCTTGATCAAGCCGACAGCCTGAAGCTGGAAGAATCAGAGCTTAGGGCAAGACGTGGAAGAGATGCTCACTCGAGGTGTGGCTTGAGGCGGCGCGACCAACTGTCGACCCTCTCGCCCCTGCTTCCAGCCATCAATTTCCCCAGCGTCGCCCCGTGTCCAGCCGAATCACGGCCTGGTTGATCAACGGGCAGGCCATCAGGTAGTCGACGGTCTGCGCGACCACGCCGGGGCCCGGCTCGAAGGGCAGCAGCCTGCGGGCGAGCCGGTCGCGACGATAGTCGGGGTCGTCCCCGGGGTGGAACATCAGCAGGCCCGGGGCGATGGCGTTCACCCGGGTGTGCGGGGCGTAGCGCAGGGCCAGCGAGCGGATCGAGCCCTCGATCGCGGCCTTCGAGGCGATGTAATGGATGTGGTTCGGCTCGCCCTCGTGGATGTGTGCGTCGGTGAGGAAGACGATCTGCCGGTCGGCCTGGCCGTCGTCGCGTTCCCGGGCGGGCAGGGCGCGTTGCAGCGCTTCGGTCAGCTCGATCGGCGCGGTGACATGCACGGTGTACATTGCCGTGGCCAGCCCGGGATCGGCCGCGCAGTCCTCGTCCCGGTGCCAGATCGAGGCGTTGTGCACCACCAGGTCCAGTCGATCGACGCGTTCGGCCACCTCGCGGGCGAAGGGCTCGATGCGCTCGCGCTCGAGCAGGTCCAGCGGCAGGGCGATCAGGCCTCGGTCGATCAGGGCGTGCAACACGTCGGTCTCGCGACGGTAGCTGCCGATGACCCGATGACCGGCCTCGAGCAGGTGGCCGGCGAGATCGGCACCCACGCGGCGGGTCACCCCGGTAATCAGGACGGTCTGCGGTCGGCTGCTCATCGGATCAGCCCCGGCGACCAATCAGTTGCAGGAACTCGTTGCGGGTGGCGGCGCTCTCGCGGAACTGGCCGGTCATCCGCGAAGTGATCGTCTCGGATTCCACCTTCTCCACTCCGCGCATCGCCATGCACATGTGGGCGGCGCGCACCTGCACGGCCACGCCGGCCGCGCCGGTGGCCGATTCCACCGCCTCGGCGATCTGCTGGGTCATGTTCTCCTGGATCTGCAGGCGCCGGGCGAACAGGTCGGTGATGCGCGCGAGCTTGGACAGCCCGATGACCTTGCCCTGCGGGATGTAGCCGATGTCGACGTGGCCGATGATCGGCAGCATGTGATGTTCGCAGAGGCTGTAGAACTCGATGTTGCGCACCACCACCATCTCGTCGTTGTCCGACTCGAACAGGGCGTTGCCGATGGCGGACTCCAGGCGCTGGTCCAGCCCCTGGGTGAGGTACATCAGCGCCTTGGCCACGCGCGTCGGCGTGTCGGCCAGTCCCTCGCGGTCGGGGTCCTCGCCCAGCTCGGCCAGTATGGTCCGCACGGCCTTGGCGATGGTATCGACGCGCTTCTCGTCGGCGGCGACCGGTTCGGGAAAGTCGTCCTCGTGCAGGGCTGACATCGTCTGGGGATCTCCGGGTGTTTCGCTCAATTGGCTTTGGCGTGAACTTTAGCAGGTCGGCGGTGGGGCTGTCCCCGGTCGGGCGTTCCGCCGGCGGTTGGTCGGAGGGCCGGCACAGGATAAACTGTCGCGTTCTTTCCGTTTCCAAACCGCCAATTCAGGCGCCACTCAAGCGCAAGGGGTTTCACTGCTCGTGAAGGCCGTAATCGAAGAACGTCTCCAGGCAATCTGCAAGCAGCTCGCGTCCGACGGCGAGCTGCCCGAGGATATCTCCATCAAGCCGGTGCTGACCGTGCCGAAGGACCCGGCGCACGGGGACTTTGCCAGCAACCTGGCCATGCAGCTGGCCAAGCCGATGCGCCGCGCGCCGCGCGCGGTGGCCGAGCTGATCATCGAGCGACTGGCGGACACGGACGGCCTGGCGAAGGTCGAGATCGCCGGCCCGGGGTTCATGAACTTCTTCGTCGAGGCCGGGGCCGCCTTCGCGCTGATCGACACCATCCTCGAGGCAGGTGAGCGCTTCGGTCGGTCGACGGTCGGCAAGGGCGAGAAGGTTCAGGTGGAGTTCGTTTCGGCCAACCCCACCGGCCCGCTGCACGTCGGGCACGGGCGCGGCGCGGCCTATGGGTCGGTGGTGGCAAACCTGCTCGAGGCAGTCGGCTGCTCGGTCGAGCGCGAGTACTACGTCAACGACGCCGGCCGGCAGATGCACATCCTCGCGGCCAGTGTCTGGCTGCGCTATCTCGAGCACCTGGGCGAGGTGATCCAGTTTCCCTCCAACGGTTACCGTTCCGAGGGCTACATCCTCGACATCGCCCGTTCACTGGCCGACGAGCACGGCCGCCAGCTGCTGGTCGAATCGGGCAAGGTATTCGCCGATCTGCCCGAGGACGCGCCGGTCGGCGACAAGGAGCGGCACATCGACGCGCTCATCGACCGCATGCGCGAGCTGCTCGGCGAGAATGGCTACCAGGTGGTCTTCCGGGCCGCGCTCGACTCGATCCTCGACGACATCCGCTCGGATCTGGCCGAGTTCGGCGTGACCTACGACAACTGGTACTCCGAGCAGAGCCTGGCCGACCGGGGGCTGGTGGGCCGCGCGATCGAGCGGCTCCACGAGGCGCGGCACGTCTACGAGCGAGACGGGGCACTGTGGTTCCGTGCCACGGACTTCGGTGATGACAAGGATCGCGTGGTCCGCCGAGAGAACGGCCAGACTACCTATTTCGCCTCCGACATCGCCTATCACCTCGACAAGTTCGACCGTGGCTTCGACCGGGTGATCGACATCTGGGGTGCGGACCATCATGGCTACGTCCCGCGGGTCAAGGCGGCCCTGACCGCATTGGGCCAGTCCGCGGACCGGCTGACGGTCTCGCTGGTGCAGTTCGCCATCCTCTACCGCGGTGGCGAGCGGGTGCCGATGTCCACCCGCTCGGGCAGCTTCGTCACCCTGCGCGAGTTGCGCGAGGAGGTCGGCAGCGACGCCGCCCGCTTCTTCTACGTCATGCGCGCGGCCAACCAGCACCTGGACTTCGATCTGGACCTGGCCAAGAGCCAGAGCAACGAGAACCCGCTCTACTACATACAGTACGCGCATGCGCGGGTGGCCTCGGTCTTCCGTCAGTTGCCGCTGCGCGGCTTCGAGCACGAACCCGAGATGGGTCGCGAGGCCTACGAGCGGCTCACGGAGGCGCACGAGCAGGCATTGTTCAAGCGACTGGCCCAGTACCCGGCCTTGATCGAGCGGGCGGCGACGGCGCACGAGCCGCACCAGCTGGTCCATTACCTGCGGGATCTCGCCCAGGACTTCCACAGCTACTACAACGCCCACGCCTTCCTGCTGGGTGAGGACGCCGCATTGCGTAACGCCCGGTTGAACCTGGTCGCCGCCACCCGCCAGGTGCTGGCGAACGGGCTGGGGCTGCTCGGTGTCAATGCTCCGGACGAGATGTAATTTCAAGGCGGAACAGGGGAGAGCAGTCTAGTGAGCAGCAAGCGTCGCAAGGGAATGAATCGTCCCCGATCTGCCGGTAGCCAGCGGGCGGCAAAGTGGGTGCTGCTGGTTGCCGTTCTGGCGGTGGTCCTGCTGGTGGTTCTGCTCTCGCGGCTGACAGCGGAGAAGAATAGCCAGCCGGCCCCGCCGCCCGAATCCCGGGAGGCCCGCGTCGACACCCGGAGCGTGGAAAAGCCCGCCGACAAGCCGCCGGTCTCGCCGGAATTCGAGTTCTACACGCTGTTGCCGGAGCAGGGCAATCGCCCGCCCCCCGCGCGGGAGGACGAGCCGGCCGAGGATGTCGAGAAGGCTCCCGAGGCAGACGCCAGGCCGCAGGTGTCTGCCGACGGCAGCTACCTGATCCAGGTGGGTTCCTTCCGCACCAGCCGGGATGCCGAGGCCCGCAAGGCCGAGCTGGCCTTGATGGGATTCCAGAGCCGGGTCGAGAAGGCCGATGT